>JBAUIQ010000060.1:0-7622 GCA_049683075.1 Pacificimonas sp. | reverse complement strand
ATGCCGGGATGAGCTGGCTCTTGCAGCGCTACGAGGTGCAGGTGATTGTACCGTTGACCTTGCCGACGCCGCTCATTTCCGCGATCATCGCCGTCATGGTTTTCGATACGCCCGTCAGTACCAGCCTGATCCTCGGCGCGCTGGTCAGTTTCCTCGGCGTCGCCGTCATCACTTGGCGTAGCGCGGCGAAGCAGCCCGACCTGACCGAGGAAATCGTCGCGAGGGGCAGGCGTTGATGGACATCATCGACAGCCCGTCGCCAAACCATAACAAGCGCGCCCTGCCCGTCTCCATCGTCGTCATGCACTACACCGGCATGACGAGCGCGGAGGCCGCGCTGGAACGTCTGCGCGATCCCGATGCCAAGGTGTCCGCCCACTATCTGATCGCCGAGGACGGCACGGTGATGCGGCTGGTCGACGAGGACCGCCGCGCCTGGCACGCTGGGCGCGCCTATTGGCGGGGCATTCGCGATGTGAACAGCGCAAGCATCGGCATCGAACTTGCCAATCCCGGTCACGACCACGGCTATCTCGATTTTCCCGAACCCCAAATGGCTGCGCTCGAGACGCTGCTCGAGGGTATTCTCGAACGCCATGACGTTCGTCCGGAGAACGTGATTGGCCATAGTGACCTCGCACCGGACCGGAAGATCGATCCCGGAGAGAAATTCCCTTGGGAGCGCTTCGCCGCGAAGGGTCTCGCCCAACCCCGCCCAGAGACGGGTCTCGATCCGAAGTGGTCGGAACGCGGAGTGCTTACCGGTCTTGCCCGGTTCGGCTATGAGACGCGCGATCCGAAGATGGCCGTCAGCGCATTTCAGCGCCGCTGGCGTCCGGCACAGCATGACGGTGTGATCGACGCGGAGACGCGAGAGATCCTGTTCGCGCTCCTGAAGGGCTGGGAGCCCAGTGAACTGCGGCTTGGCACGGAGCCGCCCCGCGTCTAACTGTGACGACGGCCAGAGGGTCGGGCGATCGCGGGTGCCGTCACGGCGCGCGAGGAAAGTCCGGGCTCCACGGAAACCACGGTGCCGGGTAACGCCCGGCGGGGGCGACCCCAGGGACAGTGCCACAGAGAGGAAACCACCTTCACTCGTCGGGTTACATCCCGAGCGACGTCGAGGGAAAGGCTGAAAGGGTGCGGTAAGAGCGCACCGCGCGTGTCGGCAACGGCCGCGGCAAGGTAAACCCCACCGGGAGCAAGACCGAATAGGGACGGCATATGGGCCTCGGTTCCGGCTCGTCGTCCGGGTTGGTCGCTGGAGGGATCGGGCAACCGGTTCCCTAGATGAATGATCGCCGATCACAGAACCCGGCTTACAGACCCTCTGGCCACACACACTGCGTGGGTTGTCTGTCTTTGGACCTTTAAGAAAGTGTAGCCGCCGCCCCGAACTCTGGAACGCCGTTTACCGAGATAGAAATCCGGGGATCGGGCCGTTCCAGTCGGAGTCCGCATCGGGCGCAATTGCGTCGTCCGCGTCACTCGTCTTCGTTGCACGCCTCGGTGCGCGAGCGGGCTTGTCTTCGGGTCTCTCTTCAGCTGCCTCGCGCCGAGTGCGCGTGCGCGCCGTCGGCTTCCGCGCAGGCTTTTCGTCCTCGGTACGCGTTTCCGGTTCGGCCCTACGGGCGCGGGGCTTCCGCTTCGGCTTGACCTCGTCCTCGACGGCTTCCTTCGCCGCCGCATCCGCCTTCTTGCGGGCAGCGGGCTTCACGGGCGTATCGCCGAGGCGCGGGACAGGCTGCCCGATCAGCTTCTCGATGTCAGCGACGAGATCGCCGTCGGATTTCGTCACGAAAGTGAAGGCCTTGCCCGTTGCCCCCGCGCGGCCCGTGCGGCCAATGCGGTGCACATAGTCTTCCGCGTTGAAGGGCACGTCGTAATTGAAAACGTGGCTGACACCCTTGATGTCGAGCCCGCGTGCCGCGACGTCCGACGCGACGAGAATATTGACCTCGTCCGCCTTGAAGGCCTCCATCGTCGCCATCCGGTCGCGCTGTTCCATGTCGCCATGGATTTGTCCGGCCCGGAAGCCGTCCTTCTTCAAGGAATCAACGAGATCCTTGATGTCCTTCTTGCGGTTGCAGAAGACGATGGCGCTCTTCGCGTCGTCGGCGGACAGCAGCTTTTTCAGCTGCGTGCGTTTCGACCGCGGCGCGACGTCGACCAGCATCTGCTCGATATTCTCGTTCGTCGATGCCTGGCGCGCGACGGCAATCGTTTTCGGTGACTGCATGAACTGGTCAGCCAGCCGCTGGATCGGCGGGGCCATCGTCGCTGAGAAAAGCAGAGTCTGGCGTTTCTTCCCAAGAAGGCTGCAGATTTTCTCGACATCAGGGATAAAGCCCATATCCAGCATGCGGTCGGCCTCGTCGATGACGAGCATGTCGACACCGGACAGTAGGATCTTACCGCGCTCGAATTGGTCAAGCAGGCGGCCCGGCGTCGCGATCAGGACATCGACGCCCTTTTCGAGGAGCTTGTTCTGCTCCGCAAATCCGACGCCGCCAATGAGGAGCGCCATGTTGAGTTGGTGGTTCTTACCGTATTTCTCGAAATTCTCGGCGACCTGCATGGCGAGTTCGCGCGTCGGCGCGATAATGAGGCTGCGCGGCATCATCGCGCGGCTGCGACCCTCACCGAGGATGTCGATCATAGGAAGGACGAAGCTGGCCGTCTTGCCAGTGCCCGTTTGCGCGATGCCGACGACATCCTGACCCATCAGGACGAGCGGGATGGTACCGCGCTGGATGTCGGTCGGGTCGGAATAGCCCGCGTCGGCGACCGCCTTCAGCAGCGCATCGGAAAGTCCCAGAGGGAGAAAGCTCAAGTGTTCAGGTGTCCGGTCATGGCGTGAAGATATGGAGCGATCCACCGACCGCACCGGCGTCATGTCCCCTGCGGCGCGCTTTCGGCCCGGACGGGTATTAAGTCAAGCAATCCCGCTTTCGCGGGCTGCGGTTCAAGCGGCCTCGGACACCTTGTCGATCGCAAAGGCGCGGCGACGCTGCACACTGCTGCCGATGCCGAGGGCTTCGCGATATTTCGCGACCGTCCGCCGTGCAATATCGAAGCCTTCTTCGTTCAGGAGTTTCACGAGTTTGTCGTCGGAAAGGACTGTTTTCGGCGTCTCGGCGGCGACGAGTGCGGCGATCCGATCCTTCACTGCCTCGGCGCTAACGGCCTCGCCGCCCGCCATCGTCTGGATGCCGCTCGTGAAGAAGTATTTCAGCTCGAACAGGCCGCGCTCGCACATCATATATTTGTTCGACGTCACGCGGCTGACCGTCGATTCGTGCATCTCGATTTCGTCTGCGACCTGCCGTAGTGTCAGCGGGCGAAGCCTAGACACCCCTTCGAGAAAGAAGCCCTCCTGCTGCTTCACGATCTCGCTGGCGACCTTCACGATCGTCCGCTGCCGCTGATCGAGCGCGTTCATCAGCCAGTTCGCCGACGCGAGACACTCGGAGAGGAAGGACTTTGAGTCAGCCGTCTTCGCGCCGCCCGCTTTGAGGTCGGCGGCATAGCTGCGATCGATGAGAAGCCGTGGCAGGGTCGCGCCGTTGATCTCGACCTTCCAACCGCCCGCCTTCGTCCGTCCGATGAAGATGTCCGGTACGATCGGGAGCGCATCACCGCCGCCATAGGCGAGGCCGGGCTTCGGGTCATAGCCGCGCACTTCTTGGATCATGTCAGCGAGATCTTCGGAATCGACGCCGCAAAGGCGCTTCAACTTCTCGAGTTCGCCGCGGGCAAGCAGATCGAGCCGCTTCAGGAGCATCGCCATTGCCGGGTCATAGCGATCGGCCTCCTTGGCCTGCAGCGCCAGACATTCGCCGAGATCACGCGCGGCGACGCCCGTCGGCTCGAAGGTTTGCAGTGTTTCTAGAATGCTCTCGACGCTCTGTTCCGGGACGTCGAGACGACGGGCGATTTCGCCGCAGTCGCCCGTGAAATAGCCTGAGTCGTCGACAAGATCGATCAGGTGGCGCGCAACTGCGCGTTCGACGATCGGCATCCCGGCCGATTGTTCGATCAAGGCGTCCTGAAGCGACAATTCCGTCGCTGCGCCTAGATCTCCGATTTCCGGCAAGTCGCCCGGAGCAGCGCCGGGCGCGGTGCCGTTGAGACTGAGCCCGCCGTCCAGATCGCCCGCAGCCGGTTCCGGCGTATCGCAAGCGCTGTCATGGTGGAAGACGTCCTCATTCTGGTCCATGTCGAGCGGCGCATCGTCAGCATCGCCGCCGCCGGACATCAGCTCGTCGCTGCCTGTCGGTTCGTCGTTTGCGTTGCGTTCGGCGCGCTCGGGTCCGTCCTGCTCGGCCTCCTTGTCGCCCGCCATCTCAAGGAGCGGGTTCTTCTCGAGCTCGTCCTGCAGATAGGCTTCGAGTTCGACGTTCGAGAGCGCCAGCAGCTTTATCGCCTGCTGCAGCTGCGGCGTCATAACCAGTTGCTGCGACTGGCGTAAATCGAGGCGCGGTCCGAGGGCCATTTACCGAGTCTCTAAAGCGAGAATCCTTCTCCGAGATAAACGCGGCGCACCTCATCGTTCGCGACGAGCGCCTCGGGCGTCCCTTCGAACAGGACGCGTCCATCGAAGATGATGCAGGCGCGGTCGACGATGTCGAGCGTCTCGCGCACATTATGATCGGTGATGAGGACGCCGATGTCGCGGTCCTTCAGCTGCGCGACGAGATCGCGAATGTCGCCGATCGAAATCGGGTCGATGCCGGCGAAGGGTTCATCGAGCAGCATGATCGACGGATCGGCGGCCAAGGCGCGCGCTATCTCCGCCCGTCGCCGCTCGCCGCCGGACAGAGCCATGGCAGGGGACGCACGTAGGCGGGTGATCGAGAATTCCTCGAGCAGTTCCTCCAGCCGGTCCTGGCGAACGCTCTTATTCGGTTCGACGATCTCGAGGACCGCCATGATGTTGCCCTCGACCGTCATGCCGCGAAAAATCGACGTCTCTTGCGGCAGATAGCCGAGGCCGAGCGCGGCACGGCGATACATTGGCAGCTGAGTGATATCGATGCCGTCGAGCTGGATGCGGCCATGGTCCGGCTGCACGAGGCCCATTATCGAGTAGAAACAGGTTGTCTTGCCCGCGCCGTTCGGGCCGAGAAGGCCGACCACCTCGCCGCGCCTGACCCCGAGCGAGACGTCGCGAAGGACGGTGCGCTTGTCGTAGCTTTTGCCGATGGAGATGACGGCAAGGCCGCCCTCACCCTCAGGTGCGGCGATGGATTCCTCGGCGACCTTCTGGCCGCTGTCGATGACGTCGATATCGCTCATTGGACGCGGACACTATCGATGCCGACCTTAAGGATAAATGACGAATATCGCGCTTTGGCACGAAAGGTGCAGGACTGTGGCTTCTAGCGCCCACCACGCCAGATGCTGGCCGCTCTTTCGTCCGGCGCGCCATATTCGCGCGGATCGCAGGGCCGCGGCGAAAAGTCGACGTCGAGGCAGATGAAAACCTCTTCCAGCCAGCCATTATTGTCGAGATCGACACCGACGGCGCTGGGCGGCAGATCTGCGTTAGCGATGACGAACGAAGATCGGATCATCCCAGCATTTAGGTTTTGCGTACGGCTGAGCGCGAAGAGGTCGGGGCGCTCGATGGCCTCCCACAATTCTGCCGACTGCTCGTAATAGGCCTCGGGACTGTCCCATTGGCAGGTGCCGTGTGCGGCCCATTCATGCTGCAGGAGGTAGGCCGACGGCATCATGCAAAAATTTTGTCGCATGAGGTCGAGCGACACAGGCTCGGCCAGCGCGCAACTGCGCGGGTGTGCGCCCTCGGCGGCTTGCGGCCAAAGCCCGTGGAGAATGAAGCCGAAGCGATTGTCCTGGCACTGTCCACGATGACGCTCTTCCTCGCCCCGGAAGCGACAGAATTCCGGCGACCATGAGAGGGCGACGACATAGCCCGCGGTTGGCGCGTCCGGAATATTGTCCGGCGGCGTCGGTTCGGTCGGCGGCGCGAGATCGGCGGGAATGCGACAATTCTTGCCAGAGATGAACGTACCGTCACCTTGCTCTGGCTCGACCAGTGGAACCGAGGGGTCGCAGGCGCCAAGAATTATCGCCAACAGGATCGCCGCATTACGCATCGGCGAAATCGAGCCCGATGTCGGCGGCGGGCGAGGATTGGATGATGCGGCCGACGGAAACAAAGTCGACGCCTGTGCGCGCGATGCCGGGCAAGGTTTCGAGGTTGATGCCGCCCGACGCCTCTGTCGGAACACGTCCCGCGACCATGGCGACCGCCTTTTCAAGCGTCGGCACGTCCATATTATCGAGGAGAAGCCGGTCGGCACCGGCGTCGAGTGCAGGCGGGATTTGGTCGAGGCGATCGACCTCCACGACGACGTCGGTCAGACCGACTGCCTTGGCGCGCCGCACCGCCTCACCGACCGAGCCTGCAATGGCGACATGATTATCCTTGATCATCGGCTGGTCGCCAAGGGTCATGCGATGGTTCGTGATACCGCCGGTCCGCGTCGCATATTTCTGCAGAACGCGGAGGCCGGGATGGGATTTGCGCGTATCGAGAACCGTTGCGCCCGTTCCGGCGGCCGCATCCGCGTAGCGACGCGCGACTGTGGCGATACCGCTGAGATGTTGCACAATATTCAGCGCAGGTCGCTCCGCCGTCAGAAGTGCGCGGGCATTGCCGGAAAGACGCACCAGGTCTGCACCCTTCTCGACCTGAGCGCCTTCTTCCACCAAGATTTCGATCAGGGCGTCGGGGTCGAGCCGGTGAAAGAATGCTGCCGCAATCGGCAGCCCACAGACAGTGATCGCGTCGCGGCTGTCCATGATGGCATCGAGCCGAGCGTCGGCAGGAATGACGGCAGCGCTCGTGACATCGCCGCGCGCGCCCGCATCTTCGGCAAGCGCCATGGTGACGAAGGCGTCGAGATCGAAATCGGGGATCGAAAACTCGTTCATCAGGCGAATTCATCCATAGCTATCGGGCGCGCTGCCAATGCGCGGTCGAACTGCTCGGCGACCGCCTGTAGCGACTGAAGGTCGGGGCCCTTTAGCGACAACATCGCTTGATCGACCAGCCGTTTCGCCTCGACGTTCAAGAGCGCCATCGCGTCTTCGTTGTCGGTGCTGGCGACCGCCGCCAGCGCAAGAGAGCGCAATTGGCCCTCGGCGGCGCGCACGTTCTTCGCTGCGAATTGACGAATGCGCCCGAAAGTCTGTTCGAGATAGACGCCGATCGGGCGATCCGGAACATATAGCCTAAAATCGCCGTCTTCGGTTCCCCGATATGAGCACGGTTCATCCGTCGAAGCCATCAGGCTGAAAGCGGCGCCCAGCCACTCCATGGCGATAACCGCCGTGATTGGATCGTTAATGCCGGGCGACAGGGCGCGTAGCGCAATCTCGACAAGTTCATCGGCCAGAAAATCATTGTCCTGCGTCGGTGTGCGAAGACCCGCGCTGACAATACAATCGCCGATTTCGTCCCGGCGCTGCTCGTCAAGGTCGGCATCGCCATGGATCTCGGCGATTACCTGATGTTCAATCTGGAACTGGCCAGGACGAATGCGCAGCGTGACTAGGACGTCCATGTCACGCGCGATGTTTGACAGCTTCTC
>JBAUIQ010000059.1:0-5786 GCA_049683075.1 Pacificimonas sp. | reverse complement strand
CGGGGGGATGTCGTCACGAGCCCCTTTTCCTTTTCGGGTGTTCTGCTAATGTTCTAATAATGGCCAGCGCAGTTTCCGAATCGATCGTCGACCTCCCTGCTCCGTTAACCGCGAGGGATGTTGCGCGGGGCATCGGGCGGCTGTTCTGGCAGCGTCGCATGACGTCCCTCACCGAAGTCATGCTGCCCGGTGGTCGGCGCGTCGATATGATGGCTCTTGGCGAAGACGGGCGGCTGACGGTCGTCGAGATCAAGGTCAGCGTCGCCGATCTGCGTGGCGATAGGAAGTGGCCGGACTATCTCGCATGGTGTGACGAGTTTTACTGGGGCATTCCCGCTGGCTTCGACGCCAGCCTTCTCGAGGAAGATTGTTTCGAGCCGGGGGCCTGCGGCCTTCTCGTTGCTGATCGCTTTGAGGCGGCGGAACTTCGCCCGCCGTGCGGAGACAAACTCGCGCCCGCGCGGCGGAAAAAGGCGACTGCGCTATTCGCGAAGACCGCCGCCGCGCGCGTGATGCGCGCGAACGACGACTATCTTGCCGGTATCGGCGGCTTCTAGCGCCGCCTTCTAACGCCAGCCTCTAACGGGGACTGCGTTTCGCCAGGATCCGTTGCAGCGTACGACGATGCATCTTCAGGCGCCGCGCCGTCTCCGACACGTTGCGATCGCAGAGCTCGTAAACCCGCTGGATATGTTCCCAACGGACACGGTCCGCGGACATGGGGTCCTCGGGCGGCTCCGGCTTGTCGCCGTCCTTCGTCGCCAGCGCCTTGATGATGTCTTCGGGGTCTGCGGGCTTCGCGAGATAATCAAGCGCGCCGGCCTTGATGGCCGCGACCGCCGTGGCGAGATTGCCATATCCCGTCAGCATGACGATGCGGATATCGGGGTTCATTGCGCGTAGCTCGCCGACCAGCTCCAGCCCGGTGCCGTCCTGCAACTTCATATCGAGCACCGCATGGGTCGGTTTCGTCGTCGCCGCTGCGCGCCGCGCCGCTTCGACGCCCTCTGCTGCCACGACATTATAGCCGCGCCGTGACAACATCAGTTCTAGGCGCTGGCGAAAGCTCTGATCGTCATCGACGAGCAGTAGCGTGCCTTCCTGCGTTTCGGTCATTGACCCTGTTCCTTTCCGTGGATGTCGGCGCGCGGCCAGTCGATTGCGACCCGTGCGCCACCCGTCTTCTGATTGCGAAAGCGCACACGCGCGCCCGTCCGTTCCAAAAGTGTCACGGCAATGAAGATGCCGAGCCCCGTCCCGCCGCTTGCGGACCGCGAGGGTCCCGCCCATGGGTCCCCGAGGCGCGGGAGAAGATCCGGCGGGAAGCCCGGACCGTCGTCTTCGATATGGATCGCGACCCGGTCGGTATCAATTGTCGCCGCCAAGACGACCTCGCTGTCCGCAAAGCGAATGGCGTTGTCGACAAGGTTCAGAAGCCCATGCCGCAGCTCGGTCGAACGCGGCATGATTGGCAGCGGGTCGTCCGAAGGCACGACGCGTACCGGCACGCGTGCATCGTCGAAATCATGCGAAATCTCGTGCAGCATCATCGCCAGCGGCAGGTCGGGAAAGGGGGCGTCGGCCTCTGTACGCCTGGCGATGCCATTCAAAATGCCGCGACACCGTTCAGCCTCGCGGCCCAAAAGCTCCACATCCGGCCCGAAATCCGGATCACCCGACAATTCCTCATTCAGGTCGCGCGCGATCAGCTTGATCGTGCCGAGCGGGCCGCCGAGTTCGTGCGCGGCGGCCGCCGCCAACGCTCCCAGCGCCGACATCTTTGTCTCCCGCTCCAGCACGGCCTGGGTCGTCACCAGCGCCTGCTGCCACCGCCGCGCCTCTAGCGAAACGCGGAGGACATAGAGCGCCAGGAAACAAATGGTAAAAGCCAGCGCCGCGAAGGTCGCAATCTCAAGCAGCGTGGGCTGCACCGGTGGCGCGCCGTCCCAGGGTAGCGGGTCCGCCCAACTGGCCAAGACAACGAGCACAGCGATGGCGACACCGGTTAGGACAAAGGTAGCGCGCCCGGACAAAAGCGTTGCCGAAATGACGACCGGAACGATTAGGAGTACGGTGAACGGGTTGGCGAGACCGCCCGTAATGAAGAGAAGCACGCCCGACTGGACGAGGTCGAACCCGAGATGGAGAAGCGCCTCGCCGCCGACGAGCCGAGCCTTGCGATCGTAGAGAAAGGCCAGCCCTAGATTGAGGATCAGCGCGGCAAGAATTGCCGCCCCTGCCGCCGCCACCGGCACCTCGAACCCCAGCCATAGCGCGACGATCGCAAAGGTCAGCGTCTGGCCCGCAATCGCCATCCAGCGAATCGTGATAAGCGTGCGCACACGGACGCCCGGCAGACCTAAAGTTGCCGGAAGCGAAGTGGGACCGGACGTGTCGGGCGCAACGGGTGCATCCTGCCCGTCGCCGGGCGGTGCGTCTGCTGGGATCGCCTTCATCACGCCAGTCGCTATAGCGGCCGCAAAGGAGCATCGCGATGGACGAAAGCGCGCAGCAAAAACGGTCGAGGCAGGGCGGGCACGACGCCTTCACGCGCATGTACCTGGTCCGCCATGCGCCCGTCGTCGGCGCCGGTCGGGGCGCTCTCGGCCTACTCTACGCAACGAATGACGAACCCGCCGATACGTCCGATACGCCGTCCTTTCGCTGGCTTGCCGACTGGCTTCCGAAGAACGCACTCCTCGTCACGAGCGGGCTGAAACGGACGGAGGCGACCGCGAATGCGTTTCTCGCCGAAGGCTATGTGGCCGCCGAACGGCATGTCGATCCTCGCTTCGAGGAACAATTTTATGGCGACTGGCACGGCGCGGACAGATCGAGTCTCGCCGACGCGCGTCAAGCTGCGCCACATGCGCACTGGTTCCACAGCGCCGCCGAGACGCCACCGGGCGGCGAGAGCTTCATCGACGTGCACGCACGCGTCGCTGCCGCCCTCAATGACTGGGCTGAGCGCGCGACCGGACGAAATGTGGTCATCGTCGGCCATGGCGGTGTCTTCCGCGCCGCGCTCGCTCATGCACTCGGTATCGACCTCGACCGCGCACTGACCATCAGTATCGAAAATCTGTCCGTCACCCGGATCGACCGCCGTGTCGAATCCTCGGAACCGGACATCGCTGGCGGGCCGTGGCGCACCGTCTACGTCAACCGGCGTCCGGATCGATGACGAGCGCCGCCGCCGCTCCTCCGGCGGGCCGGGGCGGCCTTTACGCGGGTATCTGCGCCTATTTGATGTGGGGCGCGATGCCGCTCTATCTGAAGCTGTTCGAGGACATTTCGGCGGCGGGCGTTCTCGCGCATCGCATCGTCTGGTCGGTTGTTCTGCTGGTGGTCGTTGTGCTCGCGTTGGGCCGCGTCAAGGCGGTCACTGCCGCCCTAGCCGACCGCAGGCTGCTCATGTGGCTCCTTTTTTCGGCGACGATGATCGGTCTCAATTGGTATCTCTACACTTGGGCGGTGCTGAACGACCGCGTGCTCGACACAAGTCTCGGCTATTTCATCCAGCCGCTCCTCAACACGCTCTTGGGCGTCGTCTTCATCGGCGAGCGGCTCGGTCGCTGGCAAGTCGTGGCGACGGCACTGGCCGCCATCGGCATCGCCATCATGGCGGTCGCCCTTGGTGGTCTGCCGCTCCTGTCGCTCGGCCTGGCACTCGCCTTCGCCTTCTACAGCCTCGCCAGGAACCGGGCGGCGGTCGATCCGGTGACCGGTCTTCTCATCGAGACGGCTCTGCTCGCACCCATCGCGCTCTGGTGGCTTTATTCGCGCGAGGGCGGCCTCTTCGCGGAACCGACGGACATTCTCGCTCTATTGATGCTGGCAGGGCTCGTCACGTCGCTGCCGCTCGGGCTGTTCGGCTATGCGGCGCGGCGCCTGACGCTTAGCGCCATCGGCTTCCTGCAATATATCGCGCCGACGACGGTCTTCCTCCTTGCCGTCTTCTTTTACGACGAGCCGCTCGGCACCCTTCGCCTGACCGCCTTCGCTTTCATTTGGGCGGGTCTCGCCGCCTACAGCTATGGCGGCTTCCGCGCGCGACGGACGCTCGCTAAGGCCTGACCGCATGGACAAAATCATCATTCGTGGCGGCAGACCGCTCTCGGGCCGGATACAGATTTCGGGCGCGAAGAACGCGGCCCTGACGCTGATCCCGGCAGCGCTTCTGACGGAAGAGCCCCTGACGCTCAGGAACCTGCCACGTCTCGCCGACGTCGATACGTTCGGGCATCTCGTCAATCAGCTGGGCGTCTCGACAGAGATCGAAGGGAAGCGTCCCGAGGTGTTCGGCCGCGTCCTCACACTGCGGGCCAGCCGCATCACGGCGACCGAAGCCCCCGCCGATATCAATCGCAAGATGCGCGCCTCGATCCTCGTGCTCGGTCCACTATTGGCTCGCTGCGGCGAAGCGCGCGTGCCCTTGCCCGGCGGCTGCCAGATCGGTGCGCGGCCCATTGATCTTCACCTGAAGGCGATGGAGGCGCTCGGCGCGGACATCAAGATCGGCGAGCGCTTCGTCACGGCCAAGGCGCCGGGCGGCAAGCTGCGCGGGGGCAAGATCGACTTCCCCATCGTATCCGTCGGTGCGACTGAAAATGCCCTCATGGCGGCAACACTCGCCGAGGGTGAAACGGTCATCATAAATGCGGCGCAGGAGCCGGAGATCACCGACCTTGCCCAGTGCCTGATCGGCATGGGCGCAAAGATCACGGGCGTCGGCACCTCGACGCTGACCATCCAGGGCGTCAAAACGCTGCATGGCGACACCTATGCGGTCATGTCCGACCGGATCGAGGCGGGCAGCTATGCCTGCGCCGCGGCGATCACGGGCGGCGATGTCGAACTGGTTGGCGCGCTTCCCGATACGTTTGGCGCGGTCATCGACAAGCTGCACGCGGCGGGCGTCTCCATCGAACCGACCGAGGACGGTATGCGTGTTTGCTGCACCGACCGCATTTCTCCCGTCGATATCGAGACCCAGCCCTTTCCGGATTTCCCGACCGACATGCAGGCGCAGATGATGGCCATGCTGACGCTGGCTGAGGGTACCAGCGTCCTTACCGAAACGATCTTCGAGAACCGTTTCATGCACGCCAGCGAGCTGGAGCGCATGGGCGCCAGGATCGAGGTTGCGGGCCGCACCGCCACTGTACGCGGGGTCGGCGAGCTGACCGGCGCCCCGGTCATGGCCACCGACCTCCGCGCCTCCATGAGCCTCGTCATCGCTGGGCTGGCGGCAAAGAGCGAAACCCAGGTGCTGCGCGTCCATCATCTCGACCGCGGCTATGAACGGCTTGAGGAGAAGTTAAGCGCCGTTGGGGCGGACATCGAGCGCGCGAGCGGCGACTGACGCGTCACGCCTTCAGGATGAGTTTTCCGAAATTGCCGCCAGTGAACAGCTCGTTCAGCACGCTGACATAGCTTCCGACGCCGGTGTCGCGAATGTCTTCCTTCGCGGTGACCTTGCCCTCGGCCAGCCAGCCGGCGATGTCCTTCACGGCCTGGTCGTAGACATGACTATAGTGGAAGACGACAAAGCCTTCCATGCGCGCTGAATTCACCAGAAGGTTGAGGTAGTTGCGCGGACCTCTGATGCTGGCGAAATCATTGTAGCCGGAAATCGCACCGCAGATGACGACGCGGGCGTGCATGCGAATGAGTGTGATTGCCGCTTCCAATATGTCGCCGCCGACATTGTCGAAATAGATGTCGATACCCTTGGGACAGGCGGCCGCCATGGCTTTCAGCGGATCTTCGGATTTATAGTCGAT
>JBAUIQ010000058.1:0-2329 GCA_049683075.1 Pacificimonas sp. | reverse complement strand
GTTCCAGACCGCATCGACGGTCTGCCGCATGGCCTCTGACGAAGGCATGTCGGTGACGTCGCTACCGGGACGACTGGCGATGGAAAGCCCGCCAAGGTCGAGCGCGGCGAGCTGCGCTGTGAGTGTGGATTGCATGGATAGTCTCCTGATGTTCCGCCGGCGGCCTATCCGCCGACGAGAGCAGCAAGGCCCGGCCAGAGCGGCCGGTGCGCACCGAGGCGAAGCCGAGGGAAACCTCGAAAACGAGGGGTGGTGCGGAAGCCCGCCAAGGGCTTCACGGCCCGACATTTTCGAGGGTTGCGCCGCGGACGCTGCCGGGCCAGCGCCTCTTCTCGCGGCGGAATGAGCGGCGGAGCATCTGGAAAGGCGGCCAAATCAGACCATAGTACATTCTGAACGTCCCTGCGGAAGCAAAGCCCATTTTCAGTCCAGAGTCAGTGATTTAGGAACAAGCGGCAACTAAGCGAAGAGAGTGCCGCTCTGACGAACTGGCGGAGGAAACCCAAGTTCGCGGCGAATGCGGTCCGCAAGGCGCTGCGGAGTGTCTAGTTCGGCAAGGCTAGCCCAGTTGTTCGACATGCCATGATGATCGCTGCGGTTCCGGCAGCGCCGGAACATGAGCTCCGAGGGTCCGCAACATTCCGGCGAGACCTGAACATAGAGGTCATCGGAATGAAGGACCGTGTCGTCGCCCACAGCGCGCCCGCCCCTGGTCGTTCGCAGCTCGTAATCGGACGGTCCATAGCCAAAAGCCTCGGCAAAGCGCTTCAATGCAGTTCTGGCCTCTCTGTGGAACGCCGCCTTGGCATCCGGGCATCCGGCGACTCCGGAAGCGGCGATCGTCCGCAGGCTGGGACTGGCCTCGATCGCACCGATCGCCTGCATGCACCTGACGCGAAGATTGCTGCCATTGGTTGCGAGGCTGGACGCTAGCTTGCCGAGATGCTGTGTCAGAAGCAGCACGGCTGGATCCTGATCGGAGGGCACCCCGGCTCGCTGGCAATCTTTGATGGCTTTCGTGACCATGTGGAGACCGGCGGTGATTGTCGTAATGGCACTTGGGTCAAGCGCGGTGCGGTAGCGGTAAGCGACATCGTGAGGCATGAAAGATACTCCGACATGGAAAAAAGGCAGCACCTTGTCGGTGCCGCCCCTGCCGAAGCTGCCTCATCTCTCTGGCCGTATCGGCCTGCCGGTCAGGTCGTCTGTTTCCACGAGCCCGGGTGATGTGGAAGCTGCTCCTCTTCCAGAACCATCACGGCGTTTCTGGTCTTGCCGTCCAGCTGGTCGGAGATATCCCAAGTCCACAACACCAGATTGAGATCGTCCGACCTCGCGCCCTTGGCAAAGCTCGGTACGACGATACTTGCATAGCCCAGGTCGATGAGCCGGTTCGCGAGCCGATGTGACGCCGGCTCCAAACCCCTGGTCATTTCGTCTTCCCAGTTTGGACAGGCGATGTCCTCAGGCGTAACGCCAAGCGTTTCCCTGACACCCGGATCGGTAAGGTCGGCGATGTCGGCGCAATCCACCTTCAGAAACAGAAACGTGTAGGGGTCGGGACCGCTTCCAAAGCGGACTTCACGGGCGCAGGTTTCGAACGAGAAAAACGTGTAGAGCGCGGGGATGCCGACAGAATTGAAGCGTCCGCCGCGAAGCGCGGCACCCTCGCCGGATGCCGGCGCGGGAGCCCAATAAGGACGGACCGCGCGAACGACCATTGCCCTCACGCGCTTTCGATACATTAGGCGAAGCCGCCGTTCAGACGCCTGAGAATATGCGCGCGAAGACCATCGAAATTACCGTCCTTGGCGATTTCCTCCGGTGTTCTACCGCCAAAGCCAATGAGGGGTTCCGACCGGTACCAGGCATAGGCCATCATCAAGTTGCCGAACTGCCCGGACACCATGTTGAGGATCTCGACAAGATGACGAAGCTGCATCTGAATGCTTGGCGACAACCGGCGCGACCTGCGCGACAGGGCCTCAGGCGCAACACCGATCGTCTCGCCAAGTTCGCGCTTCGTCGTACGAAGCTGCGCGACGAGAAGATCGACGGAAATATCCAGTCCATCCGTGAGGGCGGCAAGCGACATGTCATTTCTCCTGACGCAATAGCTAGACCGCCAAGATGACATGTTCAAAATGTATCGCAGGAACGTTTTTATGCCGCCGCCATGGCAACCGGCGAGCCAACACGGCTTCCTCGTCCGCTTCCCAGCAGCCAGTTTGACGCCTCTTCCGCTTTTGCAGCGGCGGTCAGTATGGCCCGGTCGTCCTTTCGCAGTATTTTCAGCCATGAGGCGATGTAGCTTGCGTGATGATCCAGA
>JBAUIQ010000057.1:0-6523 GCA_049683075.1 Pacificimonas sp. | reverse complement strand
TGCGGCGACGAAGGTCGGCCTCCACTTGCGCGCGGAGATCGGGAAGCGCTTCGCCGAATGCAGGTGTCCGCGCGAACTTGTCGGCTTCGCGCTGGGCCCGATAGTCGGGATGATAGCGATATTGCTTGCGGCGGCGTGCATCCCGCCCGGTCGCCTGCAGATGTCCGTCTGCGTGCCGACAATACCAGACGTTCTCATAGGCTGGCGGGACGGCAAGAGCATTAAGTCTCTCCACTTCGTCATTCGCCGTTACGCGCTCGCCTTCAGGTGTGAAATAATGCCAGCGCTCGTAACGCCACCGCCGGGAATAACCGGGCTCGCTATCGTCAACGTAGCGCAGGGTTGCGGAGGTAGTCGCGAGCATGACGAGACTCTGAACGTCGGTTTCCGCGGACTCGTTCCCGTCCTCGCGGTGGAACCGCAAGGACGGTCGTTCGCTGAAAAGCGAAATGAACGCAATACCTTGGAGTTAACCTATGTCGAACGTCCTGATTATTACCATGTCCGGTTTCGAGAAGTCAGAACTGTTCGATCCGAAAGCGAATCTCGAAGCCGCCGGGCACAACGTAACCGTTGCTTCCAAGGAGACGGGGGAGGTGAAATCGATGGACGGGCTCGACTGGTCTGACCCGGTCGAGGCAACGGTCACATTCGAAAACGCGAACCCGAACGACTATGATGGCCTTTTGATCCCGGGTGGCATTCCCAACCCCGACCAAATGCGACAGGAGGATCGCGCGATTCACATCATTCGCACGATGAACGATGCCCGAAAGCCGATCGCCGCGATCTGCCATGCGCCATGGATGCTCGCGGAGGCGGGCATCGTCGATGGTCGGACCGTGACATCCTATCCGTCGATCCGAACGGACCTGAAGAACGCCGGCGCAAATGTCGTCGATCAGGAGGTCGCAACCGACGGCAACCTGATTACCAGCCGCAATCCCGACGACATCCAGGCATTTTCCAAAGCACTGATCGCCGCACTCGCTTAAGCCTTATTCCGCGGGAAACGCCCCAGCAGGTCCGCTAGCGCGCCCGCGGGCCTGCCTTCGCGCCCGGCGGAACGACTGTTTTTTGTCCGTTGCGAGCAGCGCCGCCGCGCGTTCGTCGCGGAGAAAAGCGACGGAGATCGTCAGGGCAGCGAGATGATAGAAGGCCGGCTGGAAGGCGATACCAACGAACAATGAACCGGCCATGTAAGTGGGGATTGCGACGACCACGGCGTTGGCGAAGCTGGCGGTCCACTCGGCATGCTCGCGCTCCGGATCCTCAGGGTCCATGGTTTTGAGCCTCTTCCGCTCTTTGCGAACGACGCCTCGCGCCCGGAAGTAAAAGAGGACCACGATCGTCATCCAGAGGATGAAGCCCGGATAGCCAAGTTCGCCCAACACTTCGAAATAGCTGGAGTGAAAGGCGCGCGCCCGTTCCTTTACGTCGACCGTCGTGACGTCGCCATCTTCCGACACGTTCGTCAACGTCACGTCGAGCACATTGGTTTTGAAGATCATAAACCCGCCACCGAGCGGGTTTTCTTCCGTATAGTCCAGCGTCCATTCCCATACCGCCAGACGAGTCGATGCGGACTGATCGGCCTGGAATGTCTGGATGGAGCTCATCCGCTCGACGAAGGTCGTTGGCAGAAACGGCACCGACACCACCGCCGCGATCGTCAGCGCGGCACCGATGATGAATTTCCGTTTTGAACGCCACCAATAGATGACAGCCAGCGCGGCCATGGCAACGAGGCCCGTTCGCGCCTCCGCGCCAACGGTGATGAGGGCAGCACAAAGAGTGAGGCCGAAGGCAATGATGAACGTCACCCAGGACGGCCGAAAGAAGCTGTTATGCTTGTAAAGCCACCAGATCATCGGGACCAGCGCCAAGGCCGTCGTTGCAAGGGTCGATCCTTCGAAGAGCCCCGTGTTGTTGTTCACCAGAAGACTGATGGCGCCATAACCGCCGCCACCGAGAAGGGTTTTCAAACCGGCTGAAACCGTAATTGCGCTGATCGAGAAAATGATCGTCGCGAGCGCAGCCTCGATCCGTATTCTCGTCGTAAGAACAAACGGCAAAAACGCAGAAAAAAGAAGAGCCTTCGTGGTCCAGTCCCATTTGTTTTCAGCGCCCGGGACGATTGCAATGCTGAATGTCGACATTGTCGACCAAGCCACCAAGAGGATGATCAGAACCTGGATCACACTGATTTTGAGGCGGCGTTGCTTGTCGAACAAAAGGAAGCTGATGAGCGCCCCCGCGCCCAGGATCATGGCCACAGGTAGCTGGCTGAATACATAATAAGCCATGCGCTGGGGCTGCAGGAAGTCGATCCACAGATATCCGAGCGCCATGAAATACGGTGCGCGAAAGCTGATGAAGATAAAGCCGAACAGCAGGCCGAGGAGAAAAAGGTCGCGCATTGATTGTCAGAGCTTACCGGACAGGCGCGCCTGCGTCTTCGCCGCACGCTGCGCGCTCAGCGCCTCTCGTCGTTTCAGTTCTGCATCACGCTGATCCGCAAGGTCACGCCGGAGCACCCGATAGAGAAAGATGATGAGCGCCCCGTGCGCAGAAATGAGCGCCAGATTGTCTACCATGCCCGCCCTTTCCCTGCCGAATCATCGCTCGACCGCGCCCGCCACTATCATAGAGAGCCTTTCACACGTCTTTACGAATGAGGCCATCGTACCGGCTCGGAATAAACGCAGAGTGGCAATCTGTCGAACCCGAGGGCGTTATTCCTTTTGCCACATCCGAACGCTAAAGACGGCCCCATGTCGACAGAGCCCGAAAAAATCGTCCACCTAATTGCCGCTGCGCGGCCCAATTTCATGAAGGTCGCGCCCCTATGGCACGCGCTGAACGAAGCGCCGGATTTTCGGCCCGTCCTTATCCATACCGGCCAGCATTACGACGCAAATATGTCGGACGATATTTTCGAAGACCTCAGCCTGCCGAAGCCAGACCATCATATGGGCGTCGGGTCGGGAACGCACGCCGAACAGACGGGCGGTGTGATGATCGCCTACGAAAAAATCGCGATGGAGGAGCGGCCCGATTGGCTGATCGTCGTCGGCGACGTCAATTCAACCGCCGCGTGCGCGATGGTGGGGGCGAAGCTGCATATTCCGACGGTACATCTGGAAGCGGGACTGCGGTCCGGCGACCGGGAAATGCCGGAGGAGATCAACCGTCTCGTCACCGATGTACTCGCGGACGTGATGTGGACGCCGTCGCCCGATGGCGACGAGAATCTCGCAAATGAAGGCATCGCGGACACACGAGTGACGCGGGTCGGCAACATCATGCTCGACAGTCTGGAAATGATCCGGTCGAAACTCAATGCCGAAAACGCGCCAGCCAGATTCGACCTCAAGCCGGGGCAGTATGGCATTGTCACCATGCATCGCCCGTCGAACGTCGATGAGGAAGCCAAGTTCACCTCAATCGTCGACGCGCTCGAGAAGGTGTCTGCTCGCCTGCCGCTGATCTTTCCAACGCATCCGCGCACGAAGGCGAAGCTTGAGGCATTCGGACTGACGTCACGGCTTGAAGCGGCGGGTGTGAAGCTCGTGCCGCCGCAAAGCTACCTACCCTTCATGTCGCTGATGAAGGATGCGGGACTGGTCATCACGGATTCGGGCGGGCTCCAAGAAGAAACCACCTATCTCGGCATTCCGTGCCTGACGTTGCGCGACAATACCGAGCGTCCGATCACGATCGATCAGGGCACCAACCAGCTCGTGACGGCGGCGACGCTCGATGCGAAAGCCGCAGAAGCCCTCGCCGCCGATGCGCCCGCGCCACGGAAGCCGGAGCTTTGGGACGGTCGGACGGCGGCGCGCTGCGTCGAGGATTTGCGGCGGCGGGGTTGATGTTGATCCGAGCAAATTTGTCCCAACGAAGGCTGAACATTGACCTATCCGTTTCCAAAGCTGTCACCCCAGCGCAGGCTGGGGTCCATCTCTGAACCTCCCCTCTCGGTGTGACGGCATAGAGATGGATTCCTGCATACGCAGGAATGACGATCTTTTTGTTTACAGGACTTTATCTAAGAAAGTTGCAGAAGGTACTTCCTCCTTTCCATATGAAAATCCTCCACGTCCTCGATCACAGCCTGCCGCTGCACAGCGGCTACAGCTTTCGCACCAAGGCGCTGCTGACTGCGCAGAAGCGGCGCGAGTGGGAGCCGGTCATGGTCACCTCGCCGCGACACACGAAGGATGGACCGCCGGTCGAAGAGGCCGAGGGTCTCACCTTTCATCGGTCGGGAAGAAAGGGGGCAGTGCCACTGATCGGCGAAACGCGCGCGACGCAGCGTGCGGTGGCGAAACTGATCGAGAGCGAACGGCCAGATATCGTCCATTGCCACTCGCCGGTGCTGACTTTTCTCGGCGCACGGCGGGCGGCACGGGCGGCGGGACTGCCGCTGGTCTATGAAATTCGCGCCTTTTGGGAGGATGCCGCCGTCGGGAACGGCAACGGGACGGAGGGCGACTTTCGCTATCGCATGACGCGGGCGATGGAAACGAGCGCCGCACGACAAGCGGATGCGGTCGGGGCGATCTGCCAAGGCCTCCTCGACGATTTGGTGTCTCGCGGGATCGACCGGTCGAAGCTGTTCACCGTACCGAATGCGGTCGACCTGGCGCAATTCGGAGACCCGAAGCCGCGCGACGAGGCGCTGGCGGCGGAACTCGGTCTCGAAGACGCCGATGTCATCGGATTTTTGGGGTCGTTTTACGACTATGAGGGTCTCGACGACCTGATCTCGGCCATGCCGATGCTCGCCGAACGGCATCCGAAGGCACGGCTGCTGCTGGTGGGCGGCGGCCCGATGGAGGCGGCGCTGAAAGCGCAAGCGGCCTCACTTGGCGATCCGGACCGTGTGATTTTTACCGGCCGCGTGCCCCATAGCGAGGTCGACCGCTATTATTCTCTTGTCGACATCCTTGCCTATCCGCGAAAGCCGATGCGTCTGACAGAACTCGTGACGCCGCTGAAGCCGCTCGAGGCGATGGCGCAGGAAAAGATGGTTGCGGCGTCGGATGTCGGCGGGCATCGCGAGCTGATCGAAGACGGGGTGACGGGGACGTTGTTCACGGCCGGGTCGCCAAAGGCGGCGGCGGATGCGTTGGCCGATCTGCTGGACCGCCGCGAGGACTGGCCGACGCGTATCCGGACGGCGAAGTCCTGGGTGGCGGAAGCCCGCAACTGGGACCGGAGCGCAGCGAACTACGCTCCGGTCTACGAACGTCTGATTGGCTAGAGGACCTCGAACAGGCCCGCCGCGCCCATGCCGCCGCCGACGCACATCGTGACACAGACATATTTGACGCCGCGCTTCTTGCCTTCGATCAGCGCATGGCCGGTCATGCGGGCACCCGACATGCCATATGGGTGACCGACGGAAATCGCGCCGCCATTGACGTTCAGACGGTCGTTCGGAATGCCAAGCTGGTCCTGGATATAAAGGACTTGCACCGCAAACGCCTCGTTCAGCTCCCAAAGGCCGATGTCGTCACGCTTAATGCCGGTCTGCTGCTCGAGCTTCGGAATGGCGTAGATCGGGCCAATGCCCATCTCGTCCGGCTCAAGGCCAGCGACGGCCATGCCGATATAGCGGCCAAGCGGCGTCAGGCCGCGGCGTTCGGCTTCCTTTTCCTCCATCAGGACGGACGCGCTGGCACCGTCCGACAGCTGCGACGCGTTGCCCGCCGTTATGAACTTGTCCGGACCCAGAACGGGCTGGAGACCGGACAGGCTCTCGATATTCGTTTCGGGGCGGTTGCCCTCGTCCTTCTCGAGCGTGTTTTCGTGTTCGGTAACCTCGCCGGTTTCCTTATTCTTCATCTGCATCTTACGGGTTAGCGGAACGATCTCATCATCGAACGCGCCGCGTTGCTGCGCCTCGGCAGTCCGCTGCTGAGACTGCAACGCATATTCGTCCTGCCGTTCGCGGCTGATGTTGTAGCGGCTGGCGACGACCTCTGCCGTCTGCAGCATCGGCATGTAGATGTTCGGGTGCATTTCGACGAGCTCGGGGTCCGGCGCGACACGCATTTCCGGCGTCTGCACCATGGAAATGGATTCGACACCACCGCCGACGACGCAGTTCATGTTGTCGACCACGATCTGTTTCGCTGCCGTCGAAATCGCCATCAGGCCCGACGCACACTGGCGGTCGACCGACATTCCGCTCACCGAAACCGGCAGGCCGCCGCGAAGGGCCGAGGTTCTCGCGATATTTCCGCCCTGCACGCCCTGCTGCAGCGCCGAACCGAGGACGACGTCATCGACTTCGGCGCCGTCGATTCCGGCGCGCTTTACGGCATGTTCGATGGCGTGCCCGGCAAGCGTCGGCGACGGCGTCGAATTGAAGGCACCGCGATAGGCGCGGCCGATTGGGGTGCGGGCGGTGGATACGAGGACGGCTGAACGCATGATAGGATCTCCGGAAACTGATAAAACAAACCTCGTCATTCCCGCGCAGGCAGGAACCCATCTCTACACCTTCATACCA
>JBAUIQ010000056.1:0-7101 GCA_049683075.1 Pacificimonas sp. | reverse complement strand
TCGGGACCAATGCAGGTCGTGCTGACCGACACATTCGCCTGCCGTAATCCCGCGACAACGAGGCGCGAATCGAGGCCGCCGGACAGGGCGGCGTGGGCGGTGTCTTCCTGGACTCGCCGTCCGATGGCCGCACGGACGGCGTGTGCGAGAGCGTCGACGCATTCATCATATGCGAGCGGTTGCGGCGCTATGTGGCTCCAGTCCGTCCAGCGGGATAATATGACGTCGTGGGCCACGCTTAGGCGCTCACCGCCCCGCAGGCGTTTGATACCCCGCCAAGGGCTGGCATCGCCGATCCAATATCCGAGCGCAGCGAACGCAGCTATGGCGTCTTCATCTGGCGGCGCGTCGGAACCGAGCATTTCCTTCAAGACGCGGAGGCTCGTGGCAGCGGCGAACTTGACCTGGTCGCGATACCACCAGACCGGGCGAACGCCGAAGCGATCAGTGGCGAGGTCGAGGGCGTCCTTCGTGGCGCTTAATGCCGCGAATGTTCCAGTGGTTGCGGACAGGGCATCCGGATCGGCCGCGAGGTTTACGAGGCTTTCGCGCGGGCTCGCGACGAGGTCTATCCCACCATTGGCAGATACATCGCCATCGAGCCCGAAGGCAGCCAATGCCCCTTGTCGAAAGTCGACGCGTCCTAATTGGTCGTCGGGATGGCGTGAGAGAGCCGCAAGACCAGTCGATAACCGCTCACGTTCTTGCTCATTCGGAGAATGATTTTCGAAAGCGCGCCAGATGGCAAAGCCCCTGACGCGCGTCATCGTTTAAGACGCCATTTCACGCCGGACAGCGCCGCGCCTCCATAGTGGAGAATGTTCGATTCAAATCCCGCTGGTCGACCAGCCAGATACCAGAGGGCCGCATGGCTGACGACGTAGATTGCAGCGCCGAGCAAGGAGAATGGCAGCGCACGCTCGAAAATCACATCGAGGAACGGTGTGGCTGGGTCAAAAACCGGGCGAATCGCCAGAATGACTGCGGCCATAAGTCCGGCGGACAGATAGGTCCGCCAAGGTCCGAACGTCTGCGCGAGGAAGGGGATACCGGCATGCCGCGCGACGAGACTGGCGTTCAGGATCAACGCAATGGCTTGATTGATAACAATGACCGCGAGGGCGCCATTCAGGCCGTAATAGTAGATCCCGATCGGTATGCCTGCCCAGAGAACGATGCTCCCGACGACGGCGCGCGTCACCATTTCCTGAAAGCGTCCCAAGGCCACCAGAACAGGATTGGTCGCCGTCCCGATCAGCGCCAGCGCCATACCCAGAATGAGGGTCTGCATCATCAGCGTCGAGGGAAGCCATTTGGCTCCGACGAGAAGTGTCAAGACTTCCGGCGCCAGGAGGGCCATGCCGACGGCAACTGGCGTCGTTATTCCCACGATCGACTGCTGGGCCTCGAGGAATGTTCGACGAAGGCGGACGGCGTCGTCTTTAATGGCGCCAAAGCCCGGCAGGAGCGTCCGGCGGATCGGCGTCAGGACTTCATTCAGTGTCAGACCCGCTGTTTCCCGTGCAATGCTGAAATAGCCGAGGGTCGTGACCGACAACATGCGCGCGATCAGGATCTTTGGCGCCTCGGCCGATAGCTTCATCAGGAGGCCGTGGACGGACATCCAGCCTGAAAAGCCGAGAAAGTCGCGCCACATCGACAGCGACAGGCGGGGACGATACTCGATCCGCCAATAGGTCATCAGGCAATTCAGCGAATATTGTGCGATCGTTCCGACGATAACCGCCCAATAGCTGCGGAAATAGAAGGCTGCGGCGACGAGAAGAAGGCCGGATCCAATCCCGGCAATGGCCTGCCTGCTGAATTCCTTCGAGAAATCGACATTGCGCTGGAACAGAATGAATGCCGGGTTGGCGAAGCCTTCGATCAACAGCGCGACGGAGAGGACACGTAACACGATCGCCAGTTCCGGCGTGTCGAACCAGGCTGCCGACGCTTCTGCAATCGCCAACATGATCCCGGCGATCAGCGCGCCGCGCAAGATGTTGATGGTGAAGCCGGTGTCGAGATGACGGCGATCGATATTGTCCAGCGCAACGAGGGCACCGCCGATCTTCAGGTCTGACACTGCGCCGAGAAGCCCGACGACAGTCATCGCGAGTGCGACGATCCCGAAGTCATCCGGCGTCAGGAGACGACCGAGGACGGCGATCGAGATGAGCGAAAAGGACCGGACGATCAGGCGACCGGCCACGAGAAAGCCGGCGCCCTTCAGGACACGACCGCCAAGGTTCTCGCTACTTCGTTCGAACTGCATCGACGCGCTGTCTAGCGTCGGACGTTAAAGATAATAGCGCATCCGGATATTGGCGGTCGTTTCGCCGGAGACCGGGAAGGCGACGCGGGCGAATTTTGGGGGACCGAACGGGGCCGATGCGTTGTTGGAAAAGCCGACGCCTTCGCGGGGCAAGCCGATAAAGGCCTTGTCGAGACGGCGATTGTCGTTCTCGTCGTGAATGACGGAGACGCCATATTCACCGGGTTCGAGATTCGTAACGTCGACGGTCACGCGGGTCGCCGTGGCGGGGACGGCCAGGCGGCGGACGTCCTCGTTTGCCTTGCAGTCCGGGAAGCCCTTGCCGCTCGACCAGAGGCAGACGCGAACCGAACCCCTTGGCGCGCGCAGGCCTTCAAGCGTCAGTGAGAGCTTCGCTGGCGCCGTCTCTGTGGGAACGGAGGCCATCATCGGAAGCGGCACCGGCATCGGAAACGGCGCGGCGCCGCCGACGAGCGCGGCGGCGGCCACCAGACTTGCGCGCATCCAATTCTTCACGACCAAAATCCCCCGAGAGCCCTTTGTCGGTGCCGCACAACCGGTCCCAAACCCGGAAATACAGACCGTAATTGCTGTTATAGTCACGATGATGACCGTGATGATGCGTCGCCGTTATCATCATGCGTCCAAACGCCCCATTAACAAGACGGTCCGGAAATATCTCCCACCCCAGATGGTTTGTGACGCCGAACAGCGTCGCCATCGCCAGGACCGCACCCAGCGCGGCAGGGTGGATGGGGATCAGGAAGACGAGAATCGGGAAGAGAATCGCGCCCGACAGTGACTCGGTCCAATGAAAGCTCATTGCCGCCCAGGCCGTTGGCGGGCGGCTGTCATGGTGGACCTTGTGCATCAAGCGAAAGAGGCGCGGGGCGTGCATCGCTCTATGCGTCCAGTAGAACCAGGTGTCGTGCGCCGCGAGATAGAGGAGCGCGCTGAGCGGTAGATACCAGAGCGGGTAAGCGTCGATGTCTGTATAGACCTGCGTCAGCCCGTGGTCGCGCCATGCCCAGAAGGCGAGGGCCGCGGGTGTTGCGTATATGGCAGCCGAAATTAGCGACCATCGGCGTTCTTGCCGTTGCTGCCGTTTCGAGCGTTCGGATGCGTGAAGGCCCGGCCGGGCGCGGTTCGTGATCGCGGCAAACGTACCGCTGACCGCGAGGTAGCGCAGCGCGACGATCGCGCTCATGGCGATGATGATGACGGGAAGGGTCACGACGAGGGGTTTAGCGCAGATTAGCTCACGACGGAATTAATGATGAACTGATGCCATAAAGGCCTCGTCATTCCTGCCCCCGCCTTCGCGAGGATAAACTCCGCCAGGAATCCATCTCTATGCCGTCGCACCAAGTGGGATCGTCCAGAGATGGATCCCAGCCTTCGCTGGGATGACTATCCCATACGCGCCAGTTTTACGCCGTTTCCTCAAACAGTTCGCGGCCGATGAGGTAGCGGCGGATTTCGCTGGTCCCCGCGCCGATTTCATAAAGTTTCGCGTCGCGGAGAAGGCGGCCCGTCGGATATTCGTTGATATAGCCGTTGCCACCGAGCGCCTGGATGGCCTCGAGCGCCATCTGCGTCGCCTTTTCGGCTGAGTAGAGGATCGCGCCCGCGGCGTCCTTGCGCGCCGTTTCGTCCCGGTCGCAGGCTTCCGCCACGGCATAGACATAGGCGCGCGCGGTGTTCCAGGCGACGTACATGTCGGCAAGCTTGCCCTGCATCAGCTGGAAGGTGCCGATGGCTTTGCCGAACTGCGTGCGTTCGTGGATATAAGGCACGACGACGTCCATGCAGGCGGCCATGATGCCGAGCGGGCCGCCGGAGAGCACGACGCGCTCATAGTCGAGGCCCGACATCAGGATCTTCGCGCCGTCGCCCTCCTCGGCAAGGCGGTTCTCATAGGGCACTTCGCAATCTTCGAAAACGAGTTCGCACGTGTCGGAGCCGCGCATGCCAAGCTTGTCGAGCTTTTGCGCCGTCTTGAACCCGGCCATGCCCTTCTCGATGACGAAGGCGCTGACGCCCTTCGGCCCGGCGTCGGGATCGGTCGTGGCATAGACAATCAGCGTGTCCGCCTCGGGTCCGTTCGTGATCCACATCTTATTGCCGTTAAGGATGTAGCGGTCGTTCCGCTTTTCGGCCTTCAGCTTCATCGACATAACGTCGGAGCCCGATCCCGGTTCGGACATGGCGAGCGAGCCGACATGTTCGCCGGACATCAGCTTCGGGAGATACTTCTTCTTCTGCTCTTCATTGCCCCAACGGCCGAGCTGGTTGACGCAGAGGTTCGAATGCGCGCCGTAGCTGAGCCCGACGCTGGCCGAGGCGCGGCTGATCTCCTCCATCGCCACGGTGTGCGCGAGATAGCCGAGGCCGGTGCCGCCGTCGGCCTCCGGGATGGTGATGCCGTGAAGGCCGAGATCGCCAAGCTCCGTCCAGAGATCGCGGGGGAATTTGTTCTCGGCATCGATTTCGGCGGCGCGCGGGGCAATGCGGTCGTTGGCGAAGGATCGCACGCTGTCGCGCAGCATCTCTATCGTCTCGCCATGGTCGAACTTCAGGGTTTGCATGTACGTCTTTCTAATCTTCGTTCGAGACGATGGTCATCAGGACCGTGCCCTCGGCAAGCTGGTCACCCTCGGCCACGTTAAGCTCGGTGACGGTTCCGTCGAAGGGCGCGATCAGTCGCGTCTCCATCTTCATGGCTTCCATGACGCCGAGTTTGTCACCAGTTGCGACGGGTGTGCCATCCTTCACGTCGAGCGACAGAAGCCGGCCTGGCATCGGCGCGACGATAGCGCCGTCGCCCGCAGCGCCTGCCGCCGTAGCGGCAGGACGAAGGCCGAAGCGGTAAGCGGTGCCGCCCTGGCGCACTTCGATCTCGCCGTCCATGTCGACGACGATCGCGCGGTGCGGTCTGCCGTCGATCTCGACCGTGATCCAGTTACCGTCGCGGCGACGACCGGCGAGGGTGGCGTTCAGACTGCCGCCGACATCATAGCCGGTTTCGGTGCGGGTGAGCGCCAGGCTTATTGGGTCGCCGTCCGTCGGGTATAGGTCGACATAGCGGCGTGCCGGGAGGTTGATACGGAAGCCAGGGAAGCGCGCGAATAACGTCGCTTCGGACCCCGGGCTTTCGTCCGTATCGGCTGTCGCGACGGCGAACGCCGCGATCAGAGCGGCGGTTTCGAAGTCTTCGCCCGCGCGGTCGATGTCCTCGCGATGCTGCTCGATGAAGCCTGTGTGGACCTCGCCCGCCCGAAACGCCGGATGATCGACGAGGCGAGCGAGGAAGGCGCGGTTCGTCTTGACGCCCGTGACGACCGTCGCGTCGAGCGCGCGGACGAGGCCGTCAATAGCGGCGGTGCGGCTGGGGCCGTGCGCGATGACCTTGGCGATCATCGGATCGTAATGCACGCTGACCGCGCCGCCCTCTTCGACGCCGCTGTCGATTCGGATGCCGCCCGTTTCCGGCGGGAAGTCGAGGCGGGTAAGGGTGCCGGTGGAGGGGAGGAAGCCGGTATCCGGGTCCTCGGCGTAGAGGCGCGCCTCTACGGCGTGGCCTTGGACGTCGATGCCTTCCTGCGACAGCGGCAGCATTTCGCCGCGGGCGATGCGAAGCTGCCATTCGACGAGATCTGTGCCGGTGATGGCTTCGGTGACCGGATGTTCCACTTGAAGACGAGTGTTCATCTCCATGAAGTAAAAGAGATCTTGTCCGGTCTCGTCCTGCGCCTCCGTGTCGAGAATGAACTCGATCGTGCCCGCGCCGCGATAGTCGATGGCCTTGGCTGCTTTGACTGCCGCGTCGCCCAATGCCGCGCGTGTGGCGTCCGACAGACCGGGGGCCGGCGCCTCCTCGATGACCTTCTGATGACGGCGTTGCAGCGAGCAGTCGCGCTCGTGCAGATGCACCGCGTTGCCGTGATTGTCGGCGAAGACCTGAACCTCGACATGGCGGGGACGGCCAATCAGCTTTTCGATGAGGACGTTGCCATTGCCGAAACTGGCCTCGCCCTCGCGCTTGGCGGCGATCAGGGCATCGGCGAATTCCGCTTCGGAATCGACGCGCCGCATACCTTTTCCGCCGCCGCCCGCGACCGCCTTGATGAGCAGCGGATAACCAACCGAACGCGCGGCGTTCTCCAAGCGCTGGAGCGACTGATCCTCGCCCTGATAGCCCGGCGTCACGGGAACCTTCGCCTTCTTCATCAACGCTTTGGCGGCGTCCTTCAATCCCATCTTGTCGATGGCATCTGCAGGCGGTCCGACGAAGGTGATGCCCGCCTTGGTGAGCGCCCGTGCGAAGGCGGCATTTTCCGACAGGAAGCCGTAACCAGGGTGCACGGCATCCGCCCCGGTTAGCTTCGCGGCGTCGATGATCTTCTGCGCAAGGAGATAGGATTCGGCCGCCGGCGCGGGACCGATATGCACCGCCTCAGTCGCCATGCGGACATGCGGCGCGTCGCGGTCGGCGTCCGAATAGACGGCGACGGTCTCGATCCCCATCCGGTGCGCGGTCCGCATGACCCGGCAGGCGATTTCCCCGCGATTGGCAATGAGGAGTTTATGCACAGCGAGTGGTTTCGGTTGGCGCAGAAACCCTAATTTCATCATCCCGAGCGAAGTCGAGGGACGCACCGATGTCCGCGCTCCATGCCTTTGCTGTCAGCCGTGCCTGCGGCTCTTGAGGAGGCAAGCTCAGCATTTGAAGTTCATCCCAACGCTTTTGCATGAACGCTTCCTTCTTCGCGCGCGACCAACTCTTCAATCGCCGCTCGAAATCGAACGCCTGTTGGCGGTCT
>JBAUIQ010000055.1:0-2097 GCA_049683075.1 Pacificimonas sp. | reverse complement strand
CTTCATAGATGGTCATCGTCAAGTCAAAACTACGATTGATGACGTCGACCTTCCTTCTCGCCGGCGCGGCGTGGATGATCGGTGCGGGTCAACCTGTGGTCGGCGGTCTGCTGGCCATCATCTTCGTCATGTTTCTTCCTTTCCTATGGGGTGATCGCCAGACGATCGTTGCACCGCGTCAGGAGACGTCGGTGGAAACCGCCGCTGCGCCTGATGCGCCAGAAATGCTGTCGCCGGTCCTTCACCTGTCCGACCTGGGGATTGCGGCGGCACTGATGGATGCTGACGGCGTCATCAGAGCGATCAACGGAAAGGCTCGCGTCCTGCTGGGCGATACCGTTGGCGAAACGATGCAGTTGGCCTTTCGAAACCCTGACGCATTGGCCGCCGCGGAAACCGCGATGCTCGAACGACGCGAAGTCGTTCGGGAAATCGATACGCTTGGCCGCGAAGCCCAGGTTTTCCAGCTTCGCGCAGCGCCAACGGGCGATGGAAACCTGCTGGTCACCCTGACGGACGTCACGGCGCAACGGTCGGCGGAACGTTCGCGGACGGACTTTGTCGCCAATGTCAGTCACGAGCTGCGAACACCACTGGCAGCCGTCATAGGCTTTATCGAAACTCTTCAGGGCCCAGCATCGTCTGACGAGCATGCGCGGGAGCGGTTCCTGGGTTTGATGGCGGATGAAAGTGGCCGGATGATCCGCCTTATTGACGACCTTCTGTCGTTGTCGCGGATAGAGCTCAACCGTAATGCCCGTCCGAGGACCCGCATAAATCCTCATGAAGCATTGCAAAGCTTTCAGGATCGGCTGCTGCCGGGCATCGACATGCATGGCAAGGCGCTCGTCGTTGAGGCCGATGAACATCTGCCCGATCTGCTCGCCGACCAGGACCAACTGCTCCAGCTTTTCGGCAATCTAGTCGGCAATGCCGCGAAATACGGCGCGCCGGATACGACGATCACGCTTGAGATGAGGCGCACTTCCGATGGCCTTGGAGTCGTGGTCGCCAATGAAGGCGACCCGATTCCCTCCGAACACCTGCCGCGTCTGGCCGAACGGTTTTACCGCGTCGACTCGGGCCGGTCGCGCGCTCTCGGCGGCACTGGCCTCGGCCTCGCCATCGTGAAACATATCGTCGAACGACATCGCGGCAGGATGACGATCACATCGACAGCCGAAGAGGGTACGCGCGTCACGATAACGCTGCCCGCCTTTCTGCGAGCTGAGGCTTGAGCTCGCTTTCAGTTGCCGATGGCGATGGCACCGTCACAAAACTGCAAACGGAAAGTGTCAAGGGACCGACCATCGATCTTGCGGGTCGGAAGCCAAAGGCGGGGCGGGTCTTCAATCACGTTGGTTGGCCAAGCCGCGGCCGACAAAAACTCCTGAATAGGACCTTCGAATGTCACTGAGTATCGTGACCCTGATGCTTGTCGGGCTGGCGGTCATCGCCTTCCTGTCCGCAAGGGCGCGCGCGACACTCGCCGCCAAATCGGCATCACGAAGCGAAGTGCATTCTCGACCGGTCTATCATGGCGTTCGGGCAGGGCTGTTCGCCATCGTTCCCGCAGTGCTACTTCTTATTGTCTGGGCGATTGTTGGTGATGGCCTCATCGTCGAACAGACCATCGCGTCTCTCGCCCCTGAAGCCCGACCGGATACGGCTCTTCAGCGGCAGGCGTTCGTCAACGAACTAAAGGCGGTCGCGAGCGGCGCGCTTCCCGCCGCCTTTAATCCAAACGTTACGACGGCGGTGCCGATTTACCGGGAGCTTGCTGGCGACTGGACAACAGCAATCGGCGGGCTAGCTCTTCTCCTGGCGGCGATCGGTGGCGGCTTTGCTTGGCTGCGAACCCGAGCCAGCAGCCGGGCACGAACGCAGGTCGAGACCTTTGCGCTTGTCATGCTCGCCATTGCCTCTTTGATCGCGATCCTGACCACCTTCGGTATCGTCCTGTCGCTCCTCTACGAGAGCATTGAGTTCTTCCGCCGCGTCAGCCCGATGGAGTTTATCTTCGGCACTCAGTGGAGCCCGCAAACGGCAATTCGCGCCGATCAGGTGGGGTCGTCGGGTGCATTCGGTGCCGTCCCC
>JBAUIQ010000054.1:0-3718 GCA_049683075.1 Pacificimonas sp. | reverse complement strand
ATGGGCGGGCGCCTGTTTCGATCCGACTGGCCGGATCCTTTTCGTGACCAGTCAGACGCCCGGGATCACGTTCGCGATCTCCGGTCCCTGGCAGCGCGGCACACTGTAGCCGCCGCGCACCCGGCCCGCCGTCCACGTCAACCCCCGCCTGGACGGCGGGCCGCCACTTTGTTTTCAAACCAGAAAAGGGAATCGCTCATGCGCAACTATCTCTCTGGCGCGCTCATCGTCGCCGCCACCATGCTTCCTCTCAGCGCCGCCAACGCGCTTATCGTCACGAGCAATAGCGTCGCAGGCGCGAACAGCGCCGATACGGGTCTCAGCACGCCCGGTGTCCTTGCCGCAGACATCGCCTTTGACGGGTTCGCCAATGGGGTGTCGACCATCACGCTCGATGTCGAGTTGGAGGCCGCGGATATCGGGCCATCACTCGCGCTGAACGGCATCGTCGATAATCTGACCGGTCTCAACCTCACGGCGCTCGACCTGACGTTGGATGGCACGACCTTCTCTGCGATCGGATCCGTCGTGCCGGGCTTTTCCGCCGCGCCGACAATCATTGGCGGGGTTGGCGATCAATCGCTTTCGATCCTGTTCGCCGATCCGGGTGAGGGCTTCGGCGCCGATCTCGGCGACGTCGGTTTCGGCGGCGCGGACTTCGGCATCGACATCGGCAGTTTTGTCGCGGGCGACAGTTTCAGCCTGAAGTTCAACGCCGTTGATGACGTATCCGCTCCGGGCGCGCTCGGCCTAATGTTGTTGGGCGTCGCCGGTCTCGGCTGGGCCCGCGCGCGCCGGGCGAGCTGAGCGTTTACCAAGTGAAAATCTGAGCGGGCGGTCGAGAGGCCGCCCGTTTTCTTTTACAAGATCGACTGCCCCGTTGCTTTCCAGTCCGCAAGAAAGGCTTTCAGGCCGTTTTCCGTTAGCGGGTGATTGGCAAGCGCCTTTAAGACCTTCGCGGGTGCCGTTACCACGTCCGCGCCGATCTTCGCCGCCTCGTGGATGTGCACGGGGTGGCGCACGCTGGCGACCAGGATTTCCGTCTCGAAGTCGTAATTGTCGTAGATAATGCGGATATCGTTGATCAGGTTCATGCCGTCATAACCGATATCGTCATGCCGCCCGACAAAGGGTGAGATGAACGCCGCGCCGGCTTTCGCGGCCAGCAACGCCTGATTTGCCGAAAAACAGAGCGTTACGTTGACCGCCGTTCCATCCGCGGCGAGCGCGCGACAGGTCTTCAGGCCATCAAGCGTCAGCGGCACCTTGATGGCGATGTTGCCGCCCAAGGCGCGAAGCTTGTCCGCCTCCTTCATCATCGTGGCGTGGTCGGTCGCAACGACTTCGGCGCTCACGGGACCGTCGGTCAGCTTGGCGATCTCGCCGATCACCTCCATGAAATCTCGACCGGATTTATGGATCAGCGATGGATTGGTGGTGACGCCGTCAACGAGCCCGAGATCGGCGAGTTCCGCAATTTCGGCCGTGTCCGCGGTGTCGACGAAGAATTTCATATCGGGCGCTCCGGTGGTGAGGGCGGGCCGGGACATGATTGTCTCGGCCCGCCCTCGTACCCGTTCTGTCGATCCTGCGTCCAGCGTATCCGTTCGCTTAGCCGAGCAGCGTCAGCGCACTGATGAGAGCCGGATTGTTGGTCTGCTCCGGATTGGCGCGAATGTCCGCCTCTTCGCGACCAATCGCCTTGAAGATCGCGGCCGAAGCGTCCTGTCCCACAAGACCGGCAAAGCGTTGTACGTCGATCCCAGTTGCCGACGACAGCAGGCTCGTGACGATATCGGCATTCCCGATGCCGAGCCCTTCGACAAGAGCGGGGATCATTCGCTCACCGAGGCTTTCGCCGACACGGCCTTGAAGAACCGACGTCGCAGCCTGCGGTCCGCCGCGCAGCACGGCCTCCGCATCCGCGAAGGTCAGGCGCGAGATCGCGTCTTCGACGACCGGCTCGGCGGCTGTTGCCGCAAAGGACGCGGCCCGGTTCACCTGCTCGGCCAGCTGATCGCGCACGAATGGCGTTTGCAAAAGTCCGGCCAGCATATTGCCGGTGCTCGACAATTCGTCCGGCAGTTCGAGGCGAGCAAGGCTGTCGGTCAGGAAGCCGTCCGGTTCGACGAGGCGGGCAAAGGCACGCTCCGTCGAGAGGCCGAGTAAATCTTTCAGGACGTTCGACAGGTTGGGGAGGCCGAGCCCGCCAAGGCCATTTGTCGCGCAGGCGGGCAGAACGAGCAGCGCCGAACCGGCGCCGAGCGCGCCCAGCATTTGGCGGCGATTTTGAATGGTCATATCGGAAGCTCCCTTTTCGTCCCCGTCCGCCCCGAACGCGTCGAAGGGCCACTCGGTTGCCGCCCCTCTGGACAGGCGCGCCCGGACCCGGCATTCGCCGCTCACCGCAAGCGCATGGGCCCGCGTGGCGGAATTGGTAGACGCAAGGGACTTAAAATCCCTCGGGAGTTTCTCTCATGCCGGTTCGATCCCGGCCGCGGGCACCACGGACCTTCAAGACCAGCATGTTTCCGAACGATAGGTCCGTTTCGGTGCAACTCACGGTTGGTGTTCTTTAAGTTTCGTTAACCAGCCTAGCCCCAGTCGAAATGGCCTGAACGCGGCCGTATCGGTCGTCTGAATACGGGGCGGGTAACATATGAGCGGACAGCGGAACGACACGGCGCAGCGGCAGTTGCGAAATATTTTGATCGGTGGCAGCACCGCCATGTCGGCGGTCAGGTCGCTGATCGCGCAGGTCGCGCCGAGCGATCATTCCTGCCTTGTCAGCGGGCCGTCCGGTTCGGGAAAGGAAGTGGTCGCCGCCAGCCTCCACAAGCTCTCCGCTTGATCGGTCCAACCCTTCGAAACGCTGAATTGCGGTGCCGTTCCGCGCGATCTTATCGAAAGCGAGATGTTCGGCCATCAGAAGGGCGCGTTCACAGGCGCCGTCACGGCCAGAAGCGGGCGTTTTGAGCGGGCCGATGGCGGAACTCTCTTCCTCGACGAGATTGGCGATATGCCGTTCGAAATGCAGGTTAAATTGTTGCGGGTTCTGGAGACACGTTGCTTCGAGCGTGTCGGCGGCGCGAAGGGGCAGAGCGCCGACGTCCGCATCGTCGCGGCAACGCATAACGATCTTCATCAATCGGTCGCCGACGGCCGGTTCCGCGAAGATCTCTTCTACCGGCTCAATGTTCTCCCGATACAGCTTCCCGCGCTCGCCGACCGCCGTGAGGATGTCGAGGAGCTCGCGAAGCACTTCGCGAAACGGAAGGGCGGCGTACCGGCGTTCAAACTGTCGTCGGACGCGGTCACTGCGCTCTCGGCGTACGACTGGCCGGGCAATGTCCGCGAGCTGCGAAACTTCTGCGATCGGGCAGCCGTTCTGCATGGCAACAAGACGCTGGCGGGTGGCGAGGCGAAGTTTCTGCTGTCCCTCGGACGCGCAGCGACGATGGCGAGCGGCGCGGCGGTGCCGCAGCGACCGGAGCCGATCATCAAGGCGAAGTCGCCGTTGCCAGCATATGATAACGTCGTCCCGCTCATCGTGTCGACGGGGAAAATCGCTGATGTGCCGCCCACGCGCTCTGCTGAAGACAGCCTCGCCGATGGACCGGTCGATCTTCGCGCCATCCTTGGCGAGATGGAACTGGCTTACATCACCTCCGCACTCGACCGGACGGGACATGTCGTCTCGGAAGCGGCGCAGCTTCTC
>JBAUIQ010000053.1:0-1773 GCA_049683075.1 Pacificimonas sp. | reverse complement strand
GCGGCGTTGCGGCGCTTCTGAAGAAGGCGAAAGTGCGGGTCGTAAAGGGCCACGCGCGCTTCGAGGATGGGCGGGCGATCGTCGTCGAAGGTGAAGATGGCCCGATGACGATCCGCCCGGAGGTGGTCTGTATCGCGACAGGGTCGACGGCGGTCGAACTGCCGTTCCTGCCGTTCGGAGATGACGTATTGTCCTCGACCGAGGCGCTGTCGCTCCCTCAGCCGCCGCTGGCGATGGCGGTCGTCGGTGCAGGCTATATCGGGCTGGAGCTGGGCATGGCCTATGCCAAGCTCGGATCGAAGGTGACCATCGTCGAGGCGGAGGATCGCATCCTGCCGCTCTATGACAAGGACCTGACGCGGCCCGTGGCCAAGCGGCTCGACGCGCTGGGGATCGACCTGCGGCTCGGCGCGAAAGCGAAGGGCAAGGCGGATGGCGGCCTGGAAATCGAGATTGCGGATGGTGATACCGAGACTATCGCTGCCGACAAGACTCTCGTCACGGTGGGCCGGAAACCGCTCATCGATGGCTGGGGGCGGGAAAACCTCGTCCTCGACATGGACGGGCGGCACCTGAAGATCGACGCGCGTTGCCAGACGTCGATGACCGGCATCTATGCCATTGGCGACGTGACGGGTGAACCGATGCTGGCGCACCGCGCGATGGCGCAGGGCGAAATGGTTGCCGAGATCGTCGCAGGTGAGCGGCGGCAATGGGACAAGCAGGTCGTCCCGGCGATCTGCTTTACCGATCCGGAGATCGTCAGCGCCGGGCTGTCACCCGAGGAAGCGACGGCCGCCGGGCATGAGATCGACACCGCCATATTCCCCTTCGCCGCGAATGGGCGGGCGCTGACCATGGAGTCCGACGATGGCTTCGTGCGGGTCGTGGCGCGCAAGGACAATCACGTCATCCTGGGGCTACAGGCATGCGGCAAGGGCGTTGCCGAGCTGAGCGCCAGCTTCGGCCTCGCTATCGAAATGGGCGCGCGGCTGGAGGATGTCGCCGGGACGATCCACGCGCACCCTACGCAAGGGGAAGCGTTTCAGGAGGCGGCGATGCGGGCGCTGGGCCACGCGCTGCATATTTGAGGGCATGGTAAGCAGGCGGCGCCGCCGAAAACCACTTGTCATCCCCGTCTTCGCGGGGATGACAAACTTGTTCTGTGCTAACTACACATCCAAGTTCGCGACGCTGAGCGCGTTGTCCTGAATGAACTCGCGGCGCGGTTCGACGACGTCGCCCATCAGGCGGGAAAAGATGTCGTCGGCGACATCGGCCTGCTGTACCTCGACGCGCAGCAGCGACCGGTTGCCGGGGTCGAGCGTCGTTTCCCACAGCTGTTCGGCGTTCATTTCGCCGAGACCCTTGTAGCGCTGGATCGACAAGCCCTTGCGACCTGCCGCGAAGACGGCGTTCAGGAGCTCGGACGGGCGGCGGACAATCTCGTCCTCGCCGATGCGGATCGCCGCGCGATAGGCGGTCTCGTCGCCGAAGACATCGGCGAGGCGGCGGGCCTCTGCGCTCATCAACAGCTTGTCGTCGAGGAGATAGGCGTCGGTCACGCCGCGCAGCGTTTGCGTGATGACATAGCCACCGTCCTTGACGCTGGCCGCCCAGTCGCCGTCGGTGTTCTCGCCCTGCAGGACGGCCGTCAACCGCTTGGCGGCGTCATCGTCCGCGGGCTTGGCAAGCGCACCTGCCAGCGCCGCGGCCTCGACCATGCGCGGGTCGTAGCGGCCCGGCACATAGCCGAGCAGCGTCCGCATGCGC
>JBAUIQ010000052.1:0-7147 GCA_049683075.1 Pacificimonas sp. | reverse complement strand
GGCATTTTCCGGACCTGCCAGCACCGCGATCAGGGAGTTAAGTCTATGACGAGCAATGGGGTCAGGCTCGCCACCACGACGGCAATCATTTCGAGCGGGCTACTTCTCGCCGCCTGCCAGCAAACGGGACCGGGGCCGGTCGCAAAAATCAGCGATGCGCCAAATGTCCGCGCGCTGGTCGAAAAAACGATGGCTGACAGGCAAGAAGCGGCGGCGCAGCACGTCGTCCGCCTTGCCGCCTCCGCCGAAGTCGAGCGCCGTGCTGGCGACTATGGCCAGGCAATCACGCTCGCCGAACGTGCGATTGCATTTGACCCTGCCATGGCCGAAGTGCGGAAGACGCTTGCGCGCAGCTATTTCGCGCAGGGGCGTTTCCGGTCGGCCGCGGAAGCGTGGAGCGATGTACTGACCCTCGATCCTGCCGATCCGGGTGATGCTGCCTTCGGCGCCGCACTGACCGCCCTTGCCCGCGGCGAAGATGCTCGCGCCGCAACACTGCTTGCGGGCCTCCAATCCGATAAGAGCCGCACCGCAGATGTCGGTCTGGCATATGTGCTTCTTGGTGATGTCGCCCGCGGCAAGGCCATGTTGACCGAAGCCGTCCGTGCCGGTGGCTCCACTGCCCAAACGCGGCAGAATCTAGCTCTTGCACAGGCTCTTTCCGGAGAATGGGATGCGGCTCGCGTTACGGCGGCAATCGACTTGACGCCGGGGGCGGTCGACGCCCGTGTCGCGGAGTGGGCCGCTCTCTCCGTCAGCGCGGATCCCGCCTGGCGCACGAAGAAGCTGCTTGCGGTTACTGAGGCAGATGTCGATCCGGGTCGCCCCGTCGCACTCGCCGTCGTCAGGCCTGCCGCACCGGTCGCCGCGGCGCAGGTCGAGGTTGCGGCCGTAACGGAGACGCCCGTCGAGGTCGCTGCCGCTACTGTCGTGGCGCCCGCAACGGCGCCAGCCCTCGTGGTGGAATCAATAGCAAAAACTCCAGCTAAGCCGGCAGCTTCAAAGACGCCCGTGAAGGTCGCAGTTCCGACGCCTCTGGTCGCGGAAATTGCCACCGCCCGCCTTGCCGATACCGTTTCGGTGACCGAAGTTGACGCGCCGTCCGCCTTCGCGCGCAGTCAGCCGATGAATGTCGCGAAGACGAAGACCGTGGCGAAACCTCGCCCGAAACTTCAGAACGTCAACGCATTCACAGTCGACACCGGCGGCCCAGTGAAGCCGAAGCCGGTGAAGACCAACAAAACCGAAGTCACTCTCAAAGAGGCGGCGGAACCAACGATGGCAAAGCGATCCGAAGCTGAGCCCGTTGCTGCCGCAGCGCCGCTCCCTGAAGCCGGTGATGGCAATTGGCTCGTCCAGCTTGGCTCGTACGATCGCGTCGATTGGGTGAAGGAAAATTGGCAGGTCCTGAAGACCCAGAATGACTTCCTCGCCGATTATCGTCCCGTACGCTCGAAGGCCGACGTCGACGGCCGCACCTATTACCGTTTGTCTGTCGGTCGGTTCGGCACGAGCGAGGATGCGAAGACGCTTTGTGAAGCCTTGAAGGCGAAGGGCACGAGCTGCTTCGTTCGCGAGGGTAAGTTCAACGGCTCTGCCTAGGTCTCAATAGTCCGTGGAAACGCGGACGCCGAGACTGTTGCCGCCAAAGGTCGCCACGCGCCCAAGAAGCGAAAACGCGGGCGTCAGCGCATATTCGATTTGAGTTGCGCTGTTGCCTTCGGTGTCCGTTGCGATCTCGACATAGGTTCGGCGGCCGAGATACTCACCGGCGGCGACGCCCGGCCCGCCCTCGGCGCTGCTGGCGCCCTCGATCCGCAGACGATCGATGCCGATAGCATTTCTGACCGCGCCGATCGGGTCGAGCGCGCTGGTACCCCCGTTCCTCAACGCCGCGAGCGCGCCCGCCAGCTGAACCGCTTCCGGTGCCGACAGGTTCGAAATTCCAGTGCCGAAGAGGACGCGCGCGAGGATTTCGTCCTCGGGAAGACCGGGTACCGAAGAAAAGCTTATCTCAGGACGGCTGGCGAGGCCGCGAATGTTGATGAATGCCGTTAGACCTTCGACCCGGGCCTCCGCGCGCACGTCGACGGAGGGATCGAGCGGGAAGCCACCGGCGAACCTGACCTCGCCAAAGGTCAGCTCGAAACGGCGCCCGGCAAAATCATATTCGCCGCGGAGGAGGTCGGCCGATCCCGTCAAGCGAGGTTCGGTCGCGGGACCGCCTATATCGATATCCGCGCGCCATTCGCTGTCGAGACCCAAGCCGCGCACAAAGATGCGATTATTGGCGCTGGTTTTCACATCGAGCCGCCAGGGTGTCGTTGACTGCGATGCCTCCTGGCCGCGGAGAATATCCGTGTTCAGTTCGATGACATCCAGCTGCGGGATGTCGCTGTCCGCCGTTAATCCAGGCCGAAAGCGAGCGCGTTCAATCTCGAGATTGCCAGAGATTTGTGCGCCCGCCTCCGGACTGTTCGCGATTAGAAGCGGCCCCGATACGCGCGTGTCGAAGGTGTCGATATCGATCAATGTCGCGTTGTCCGCATCGAGCCGCAGGTCGACGGGAAATCCGCGTGAGAATGAGAGATCGACGGTGCCCGACCCGATAACGGTGCCGCCGTTCGGGTCATTTCCGGTGAACCGGGCAAGCCTGAGTTGCGGCCCGGTAAAACGCGCCTCGAGGTCGATGTCTTCGATGATCGTCCCGCTCGCGGCACTTTCGAAGCGCAGATCATTCCCCGTCAGACTTCCCGTCAGCGACGGTTCGCCGACCAGACCGCTGATCGCGATCGCCGCGTCGACCGGTCCGCTGATCGCGATCGCGTCGATCCCTGCCAAGGGCCACAATGTCTGCGCAGGGCCATCGAAAGCGAAACTGCCAGTAACGGGCGCGGCACTGAGAAGCGAAAGCCAGCCGCGCTCCCGATCCGGCAAGTTTGTCAGGCGAAAGTCTGCCAATCCAAGGGATGCACCGTCGTCGGTCAGCCCGGCGCGAAGATGCAGTCCATCGGCATCGGACCGCGCAAGCAGCGCAATATCGACGGGCCGCGCGAGGAGGCCGCTGCGCCGGGCAAATTCGGTTACGCGAAGCCTCGCGCGACCCGTCGGCAGTCGTCCCGCTGGAAACGCTAGATCCACGTCGCCACTCAAGGTGCCTGCGAGATCAATGTTCGGCAGAAGGAGGCCAAAAGGCCCGAGACCAGCATTTTCGAAGCGCAACGCCGCGCGCGGTTCGCTCCCAAATGCGCCCCCGAGTGTCATGCGCCCTTGAGGCAACGCCACCGTTGTCGGCAGGAGCGACCAGGCGCCTGTGTCGTCACGTCGAAAAACTGCCCGTTCTGGAAGACCGATGTCCGCGGAGCCGAGCCGACCATTGCCACCGATGGAAATGCTGTCAGGAGCGACATCGGCGGTGAAGGAGGCGCGGTAAGGCGCGCCTCGACGTCCACTCATGGTGCCCGAGACCGTGCCAGTTCCACCGGCAAGTGCGAATGTACCGTCGAGTTCTCCCAGGGGCGCACCGCCGATGGTCACGCCGACGAGATCGAACCTTCCGTCGATCTTACCACTTTCCTCGCCGTCAACCAGTGTGACGTCCGCCATCGTCGTGCCGCGCCGGATCGCGACGGGCGTTGGCGTTGCCAAGCGTGCATTTTCCGCGCTGGCCGCGATCGCGATCCGCTGAGTTGCATCGTCGGCAGTAAAGCGCGCAGTTCCATCGAGGCCCTGTCCGGTTATCGCAAGCACGCCTTCGACGGGTACCCCGCCCACGGGGGTCAAGGTTCCACGCGCTTCGACGTCGGCCAGTGCAATGCGTTCGAACGTGTAGCCAAGCTGACCTGGCCGCGTGTCGATAAAGCCGTCCGCTGTGACCTCGCCAAGGATTGTCTCGCCTGCAGCGGTGAACTCGTAACGGTCCGGCTGCGGCTCAAAAACCGACCGGATGTCCGAGATGACAAGCCCCAGCGGATAGCTTTCGACATCGACGACCGCCCGAGGGCGAGTGATATCGCCTCTGAGCTCCGTGGTCACGGGACCGAAGATGGCCTGTGTTCCGCGCGCCGTCATCTCGATCTGCTGACCCTGACGATAGGCACCTGTCGCGGTGCCCGAGAAGTCCGGCGCCGACACGCGCGCGTTCGAAAAACGCAGGACCCCGTCCTCACCGCGTACCACATTGCCCGTGCCGCGCGGCAAGCCGCCGAAGACGAAGCGCAGGAAATCATTGTCGAGCTGCAAGAGACGCGCACTGACGGGCCCCGCGAACTTCAACGCGCGCGGTCGAACCGGATCGGGTGTCAGCCTTAGCCGTCCCGTCACCGCCACCCGGCCCAATCCGCGGACCGCATAATTCGGCACGCCGATGTCTGATCGCACATCATATCGACCTGTTCGCAGGTCCAGTTCGACGTCACCGCGGGCATTCATCTCGCGGGTGGCAAGCTGGACATCCGCACCGGACACCACGAGTCCGTCCAACACGAAGGCCCCTGTGATGCGAGCGTCTTCGCTCAGATCCTCCACGAGATCTCCTGCGCCCTGAAGGCGCGCCAGTGTCCCGCGCATGGTGAAATCAGCGTTCGTCGGGACCGCATCGGTTCCCGCCTCGCCGACGGCCACCGGCGCGACAATGCGCTGATTGCCAAGGGCAAACCAGTCTGCCGTAAATCTATAGTCGACACTTGGTGCAGCGAGCGGACCGACGAGATTGAGACCAAGCTTCATTTCCGCGCCGGTCAGCGTGCGGATCAGCTGTGTCGGCCGCAGCAACCGGATCGTCGCCGTCGTTTCGGCCAACGCGCCAAGCTGCCGGTCTGTTTTGCCTCCCGCCGTCAGCGTGATCGCCGGACTGTCGACATCGAGAACGAACGAGAGGGCGCCTTCGACCGGTCGCGCCTCGACGCTAAGGTTCGCGCCATCGGGCATCAATCGTGCGATGACGCCGCCAAACAACGCTTGCGGTTGCGCGTCGCCTGTCAGCACGAACGTGCCCTCTCGAACGCTGATGGCCAGGTCTGCTAGCGGTTCATCTCCCGTCGACGCGTCCAACTGGCCACGCCATCGCGACCAGCTTCCTTCCCCCGAAATCGTCGCGTCGATCGGCTTGTCGAGTCCCATCAGACTTATCATCAAGCCATTTTCCGGCGCGGTTATCTCACCCTCCAGATCGAACAGGTCACGATCGGGCATCGCCGCCAGACGCAGACGAACACGATCACCTGCAGACCCCTCCATCTGCACCGCTACAAGTGCAGACTCGCCGCTAGTCTCCAGCGAACCTGCCATCGACAGGGTCTGGAGTTGTCCGATAACCGGTTCGGCGACTGTCAGTTCGCCGATATAGAGTTCGGCGACGTCGATATCGAAGCTCGGGAGAAGCGGATCGTCCCGGCCCGTGTCGACAAGCTGCGGCTGGCGATGCCACCTCGCCGTCGGTGCGCCTAGTCGTCCGATCTCCAGTCGGTTGGCCCACAAATATGCCCAAGGCGACCATTCAATCTCGACGATCGGCGCGGACAAGAAGACACCTTCCGGGTCGCTAAGTCGCAAGCCGCGAACAGTCATGGTGCCATAGAGCGAGCCGTCGATCCGGTCCGCCGCGACTCTCAACCCGGTATCGGGCGCGATCCTCGCTAGCTGCGCGACGGCGAAGCGACGACCGGGCTCAGTATCGAGGCCGCGCCATAGCGCGAGCCCCACCAACGCGGTGACTAATGTGACAATGACCGTCCACTTGGCGGTCCACTTCACCGGTGCGAGCAGCCGCCTCAAAACGATTGCCCTATCGAGACATAGACCGCGACACGCGGCTCCCCAGGCCTGCGGTCGAGGGGGGTCGCAACGTCGACACGAATGGGACCGAAGCTAGTGAAATATCGGCCACCAATGCCAACGCCGACGCGCAGATCCTGAAAGGTCGGCGTCACGTCGGTATAGACTTGTCCGACGTCGACGAACCCGACCGCCCCGAAATCACCGAAGCGATAGCGCGCCTCAAGGCTGCCCTCGACCTTGCTGCGTCCGCCGAGCGGGTCGCCATCGGCGTCCTCGGGCCCGACATCCTGAAAGCCAAAGCCGCGTACCGACCCGCCGCCGCCCGCATAAAGGCGCCGCGACGGTGCGATATTGCGTCGACCGGAACCGGCAATGCTCGCCACGAGACCGCGGCCAGCCAGAACGAAGTCTCGCTCCTCGGTCAGCGGCATGTAAGTCGATGCCTCCGCCTGCGTTCGCGCATAGCCGAAGGTACCCCCCTCGAAACTGACTTCGGGAGAAACTTCACCAGCGAGGCGGAAGCTCTCGGTCGGATCGAGGAGATCGTCCGTTCCATCATAAGCGAGCCGCATTGGAAACGCGGCGACGTAGTAGGTTTCAAGGGACGCTCGGCCGCCGACGATCCGCGAGCGATCCCGCTCCTCGGTCAGCAGAAGCTCCGGTCCCAACCTATAAGTCCAGCGCTTCTGCCAGATGAGATTCGTTTCGCGCTCGAGGAAGGCCAGCGCCGATATGCCCCTGTTGAAGAAGGCGTCCCTGTCCTCCGAGAACAGCGCGAGGCGCGCGCCGATCGCGCGGTCGCGCGCCTTATAATTCGATCGACGAAGATCCACGGCTAGCAATTGCTCTTCAGTACCGGCGATCCCGGTGACGGTCAGCGCACCCTCGGGCGGGAACAGGTTTCGATGCTGCCAGCTGCCCTCCAATTGCAAACCGTCTTCCGTGTCGAATGCGATCTGCGCGGCCAGCGTCCTCGGCGGCGCAGGCGCGATCGACAGGGCGAGATCCACCGGCACCTGGCCGTCCGTTTCAGGTTGCGCTTCGACGACGTCGACACTGACGTTGCCGACGATGCCCGTGGCGATCAGCGCCCGGCGAAGATCCTGAATGTCCTCACCATCGTAGGTGTCGCCCGGCGCAAACCTCGCAAGCCTTTCGACGTGTCGTGCGCCAAACGGGGCGTCCTCATTGACGATACGAATGCCGTCATACGTGCCGATGGGCCCGGGTTCGACGTCGAGCGAGAGGGTCGCCGTGCGGGTCTCGTGATCGATGACGATCCTGGGTTCGGGGACGTTCGCGAAGGGGTAGCCACGTTGCGGCAACTCGGCACTGAGGTCGCTCACTGCGCTCGTGATCACCCCCGCAT
>JBAUIQ010000051.1:0-2725 GCA_049683075.1 Pacificimonas sp. | reverse complement strand
CCGCCGCCCTTCCCACCAAGCGCGTCGACGGCCGCGCGCACGAGGGCGACGGCATCATGCGCCGATTTCATATCGTCGGTAACACCGACTGCGACGCTGGCACGGCCGTCATTGACGGCGATGATCGTGGCGATGCCGCTGCCCACACGCGCCTTGGCGTCATCGACGGCACCGCGCAGGCCCTTTGGTTCGAGGCCCTCGACGACTTGTCCGAGAAAGGCGACCCCGTTGACCTGCTCGATGGCAGTTTCCGGCGCGCCGCCACCCCCGCCGAGAGCGAGCGCTTTCTTCGCGTCGGCCAGTTCCTTCTCGAGCCGCTTGCGCTCGTCTACGAGCGCGCGAACCCGGTCGGGAACCTCGGCAGGTGCGCTTTTGAGGATCGCGGCAACATCGGCTAAGCGATCCTCCTGTCCCTCGAGGTACATTCGCGCAGCTTCACCAGTTAGCGCCTCCACGCGGCGGACTCCGGACGACACGGCGCTTTCCGAGACGATCTTGAATAGGCCGATATCGCCGAGCGCATTGACGTGCGTGCCGCCGCAGAGCTCCACGCTGTAATCCGCGGTACCGCCACGCCCCATCGAAAGAACGCGGACCTCATCGCCGTATTTCTCGCCGAACAACGCCATCGCACCCGCTTCGATGGCCGCATCGGGTGTCATGAGCCTGGTGAGCACGGGCTCGTTACCCCGCACCTGAGCGTTGACGTCGGATTCGATGGCGGCAATCTCGCCCGGCGTCAGCGCGTTCGGATGGCTGAAATCGAAGCGCAGTTTGTCCTCGGCGACGAGCGAGCCCTTCTGCGTAACATGATCGCCCAGTTTGTCGCGAAGGGCCGCGTGAAGAAGATGGGTGGCGCTGTGATTGGCTCGAATGCGAGCGCGACGTTCGGCATCGACGGTGAAATGAGCGACGTCATCGATGCATACCGTTCCAGAATTGACCTTCGCATGGTGAACATGAAGACGCCCGAGAGGTTTCGATGTCGACGCTACAGACAGTCTCGCGCCGTCCCGCGTTTCGATGGTGCCCGCGTCGCCGGTTTGCCCGCCACTTTCGCCGTAAAATGGCGTCTGGTTTGCAACGATCAGAACATCCTCGCCAGCCTTCGCGCTCTCGACTTCGGCGCCGTCGCGAACGAGCGCGACGATCCGGCCGTCGCTTTGATCCGACGCGTATCCCGTGAACTCGGTCGAACCCTCGCGTTCGGCAATGTCGAACCACAGCGTTTCCTCGGTTTCCCCACCGCTGCCCGACCAGGCGGCCCGTGCCGCGGCCTTCTGTTCGGCCATGGCGACGTCGAAACCGCTGCGATCGACGGAGATACCCCGTGGCTTCAAGGCGTCTTCTGTTAGATCGTACGGGAAGCCGAATGTATCGTAGAGTTTAAAGGCGGCAGCGCCTGGCAACGTATCGCCTTTGCCGAGACTGTCCGTTTGCTCATCGAGGAGCTTCAGCCCGCGATCGAGCGTCTGGCGAAAGCGGACCTCCTCCTGCTCCAGCGTCTGTTCAATCAGTGGCTGCGCGCGAACGAGTTCGGGGAAGGCCGCGCCCATCTGACCGGCGAGGACAGGCGCGAGGCGGTGGAGAAGCGGATCGCTCGCGCCGGCGATATGCGCGTGCCGGATCGCGCGGCGAAGGATTCGGCGAAGGACATAGCCCCTGCCCTCGTTCGCCGGCAGCACACCGTCGGCGATCAGGAAGCTGCCCGAACGGACATGATCGGCGATGACGCGGAGCGACGTTCTATGAGTGCCGTCGCGTTCCGTCTTCGCCAGCTCCGCAGCAGCCTCGGTCAGCGCGCGGAAGATGTCGATTTCAAAATTATCGTGCGTTCCCTGCATAACCGCGGCGGCGCGTTCCAGGCCCATGCCCGTGTCGATTGACGGGCGCGGCAAGTCGCTGCGCGTGCCGTCAGCCGCCTGGTCATATTGCATGAAGACGAGATTCCAGATCTCTACGAAGCGATCGCCGTCTTCGTCGGGCGAACCGGGCGGGCCGCCGGGAATGTGATCGCCGTGATCGTAGAAAAGTTCGCTGCAAGGGCCGCACGGTCCCGTGTCGCCCATCGACCAGAAATTATCCGCGCCCGCGATACGAATGATGCGGTCCTCTGGCAGGCCGCTGATTTTGCGCCAGAGATCGAAGGCATCGTCGTCCGTGTGATAGACGGTGGCGGTCAAGCGCGCCGGATCAACGTCCCACGTCCCGGTGACCAGTTTCCATGCCTGTTCGATGGCCTCGGCCTTGAAATAGTCGCCGAAAGAGAAATTGCCGAGCATTTCGAAGAAGGTGTGATGCCGCGCGGTGAAGCCGACATTTTCGAGATCATTATGCTTACCGCCCGCGCGCACGCACTTTTGCGACGATGTGGCGGTCGTGTATTTGCGCGTCTCGCGGCCGGTGAAAACGTTCTTGAACGGCACCATGCCTGCGTTCACGAACATCAACGACGGATCGTTCTGCGGTACGAGTGGAGCAGAAGGGACCAGTGTGTGCCCTTTGCCCACGAAATGATCGAGGAAGCTGGCGCGAATGTCGTTCGTGGAGGTCATGCGGCGCGACATAGGCGGAAGCGCCGCATGGGGGAAGATGCGCGGCAGGTCGACGGCAGACTCGCAGTGCCGCAACAATATATGATATGCACGAACACCATGAAGATATTCGGCGCCTTTGTCGCTTCGACGCTTTTTCTTACTGCGCCTTCTCTTGCGCAGGCGGACGG
>JBAUIQ010000050.1:0-1878 GCA_049683075.1 Pacificimonas sp. | reverse complement strand
ATCTGGGCCTCGGCATTCGGCGGGAGGGCGGGCGACGTCGTTCGCCTCGAGATCACCGGTCCGTCGGGTCAAGAGGTCTTTGCAACCGATGTCGAACTCGATCGCACGCAGGCAGAGCTGTTTCGCGCCGCTGGTCGTCGCCTTTCCGCTCCACGATGGCGGGGCGGGCGCTATGTCGGCACGGCGATCCTGTCGCGCTACGGGCAGGAGTTGGACCGTATTGTCACCGAGATCATGCTCAACTGACGCTACTTCTCGTCCGGCACTTCGACCGCACCGCCGGCCTCCGTCCACTCGGTCATGCCGCCGCGCAGGTGGGCAACTTTGAAACCCATGTCCTGCAACGTCGCCGCCGCCAGCGCTGACCGCCAACCGGAAGCGCAGTGCAGCACATACGGCCCCGGTCCCGCGAAAACCTCGCGATGGTAGGGCGACGTGGGATCCCACCAGAATTCGAGCATGCCGCGCGGCGCGTGAACCGATCCGGGAATCTTGCCCTTCGCCCGTTCGCGCACATCGCGGATGTCCACGATCACCGCATCGGGCGTGGCCATCAGTTTGTCTGCGTCCCATTCCTCGATCCGCCTACGGGCGTCGGCGACCATATCTTTTGCTGTTTTCATGCCTCACGTTGACCCGGCAACGCGAAGCGCGCAAGCCTTCCGATCGTCACATTGGAGAACCCCATGACTGAAATCGAACGCCACCACACCAACACGCGCATGAGCCAGATGGTTATCCACGGCGAGACCATCTACCTTGCTGGGCAAGTGGGGGAAGGGGAGAGCGTGGCCGAGCAGACGCAATCCTGTCTCGACAAGGTTGATGCATTGCTTGCCGAAGCCGGCGCAGACAAGACCCGCATCTTGCAGTCCACCATCTGGCTGGCCGATATGGCGGATTTTGCCGAGATGAACAGTGTTTGGGATGTATGGGTCGCCGATGGACACGCCCCGGCGCGGGCTTGCGGCGAAGCCAAACTGGCTCGCCCTGACTTGCTGGTGGAAGTGCTCGTCATCGCGGCACACTCCTGAACGCATTGCGGCGCACCCGGTAGAGAGTGCGCCGCAGTTTTACAGATCAGGCCGTACCGGTCAGTTGATCGGATGCGTTTTGTCGTCTTCCGCCTTGGCAGGCGTCACGTCGCCGTCACGCAAGGCCGCCTTGGTAGATTCCAGCGCTTCTTCGGCAACGGCCTCGGCGTGGGCGCGCAAGCGCGCTGCTTCAGTGTGATACATCCGCTCGGCTTCGGCGAGCGCACGGTCGCGCGCCGGCCCGAAGTGGCGATCTTCCGTCCGCGTCCGGGGGAGAAGCGCGCCGGCCAGCGCACCGACACCGAAAGCGACGAGTGCGCCCATCAGCGGTTGGCTGTAGTAGGCATCTCGGCCGGCCACGCTGTACTCGCGGGCACGCGCTTCAATGCGACGCTCGGCAATTATAGCGGCTTCGCGCGCGGCTATTACTCGGTCACGGGCTGACTCGGTCATCATTTCTGTTCCTTCCATCAATCGGTCACGAAGACTCATGCTCCGCGATGCAGGGTTATCTTCTGTCGTCATGGGAGGGATTCCTTTCGTTCTGACGCTAGGGTCATAAGTGTGGCCCTCGGCTTTTGCGATGCGGTCCTCGAAGCTCCGCTTCGGGGCGGAATGTCGAAATCCCTGAACCTTCTGATAACTACGGTCGTCGTAATCGACCGAGGGGCGGGTTGCGCGCGAGGCAGACGGGAAAGACGCTTTCTTGACGGGGCCGTTGATGAGCCATGCAAGACCTGCTCCGGTCAGGGCCAAGGCAAGAGGGTGTTCCCTACTCTGCCGCGCTGCGGTCTCGGCAAAGTCGCCGCCGTTATCGCGCAGCACCTTTGACACTCTCTCCACG
>JBAUIQ010000049.1:0-4855 GCA_049683075.1 Pacificimonas sp. | reverse complement strand
GTCCTCGGCGATCAGCGCGCCGACCAGCTCATCGAGGTCGCCCTCGATGATCGTTGGCAGGCGGTGCAGCGTCAGGTTGATGCGGTGGTCGGTCACTCGGCCTTGCGGGAAATTATAGGTCCGAATGCGCTCCGAACGATCGCCCGAGCCGACCATGGATTTGCGCGCACCCGCGCGCTCGTTGGCCAACTTCTCGCGCTCCGCTTCGAACAGGCGCGCGCGCAGCACTTTCATCGCCTTGGCGCGGTTCTTGTGCTGAGATTTCTCGTCCTGTTGAGAGACGACAATCCCAGATGGAATATGTGTGATCCGGACCGCGCTGTCGGTCGTGTTCACCGACTGCCCGCCCGGTCCCGACGAGCGGAAGACGTCGATGCGCAAGTCCGACTCGACGATGTTCACATCGACGTCTTCCGCTTCGGGAAGCACGGCGACTGTCGCCGCACTCGTATGAATGCGCCCCGAGGCTTCGGTGGCGGGCACGCGCTGTACGCGGTGGACCCCGCTTTCGAATTTCATTTTGGCGAACACGCCCGAGCCGGAGACGTTGGCGATGACCTCCTTCAGGCCGCCGGCATCGGCGCCCGACATCTCCATCGTTTCGACCTTCCAGCCCTGCCCCTCGGCATAACGCTGGTACATGCGGAATAAATCGGCCGCGAATAGCGCGGCCTCCTCGCCGCCCGTTCCAGCGCGGATTTCCAGGATGGCCGAGCGTTCGTCGGCAACGTCCTTCGGCAGCAGCAGGACGGCCAGCCGCCGCTCGGCCTTTGGCAGCCTCTCATTCGCCGCCTCCAGCTCGCTCGCTGCCAGCTCGCGCATGTCCTCGTCGCTCTCAGGATCGGCGGAGAGGGCGGTCAGTTCGGCAACCTCCTCACGCAACGCGCGCAAATCCTTCGCCGCCGCCGCGACCGGATCGAGTTCGGCATATTCCTTCGACAGCGCGACGAATTCGTCCGGCGCGAGGTCGCCCGACGCCATCTTCGTCGTCACCTCCTGGTGCCGGACGATCAGCGCCTCGATGCGCTCTTCGGGAACGGTGGGCGCGTCGCTCATGAGGGCACGCGTCCCCGCGTCCTCGCATACCAGGCCGGAAACGGATCGCCGCTCGCCGCGCTGCCCGTCAGGTCGGCCAGCCGCCGTTCCGACAAATAGCCGCCGATGAAGCCAAGATCGCCTAGCGGCAATGCCATCTGTGATCCGGCCTTCAAGTCCTTGACCTGCACCTCGCGGGCCTCGCGCTCGTCCTCGCCCATGATGAGCGCCAGGCGCGCGCCGCTCTCGTCCGCACGGCTCATCCGCTTTTTCATCTTGCCACTGGAAAACGTCTCGACCGCGACACTGCCCCCACGCCGCAACGCCGCCACCAGCGACAGGCCCGAGACCGCGCTCGCTTCGTCCAGCGGAATGAAGGCGATATCGACGGACGGTGCCGCCACCCCGTCCAGCAGCATTGCGAGCCTCTCGATCCCCGCAGCCCAGCCGACGGCGGGCGTTTCCGGTCCGCCCATTGCGCCGATCAGACCGTCGTAGCGACCACCCGCCAGGACCGTGCCCTGCGCGCCGAGTGCATCGGTCACGAACTCGAACGCGGTATGCCGATAATAATCGAGCCCGCGCACCAGCCGAGCGTTCCGTTCCCACGCGATCCCGGCGGCGTCGAGGCCATCGGTGACCCGCGCAAACCAGTTCTTCGCGTCGTCAGTCAAAAAGTCGTCGATCACAGGCGCGTCGGTGACGATGGCGCGGTCTGCCTCCGCCTTCGAATCGAGGATCCTCAGCGGGTTGCGATCCAGCCGGTCGCGGCTGTCCTCGCTCAGCGCTTCACGGTGTGCGTTGAAATGCTCAAGCAATGCCGCCTGCCACGCCGCCCGGCTGTCCGGATCGCCGAGCGTGTTCAGCTGCAACATGACGTCGCCGCCAATCCCGAGTTCATCGATCAAATGCCGCCCGAAGGCCAGCAGCTCGACGTCGTGTTCAGGCTCGCCCGCGCCAATCATCTCGGCATCGAGCTGATGGAACTGGCGAAACCGCCCCTTTTGCGGGCGCTCGTAACGAAAACACGGCCCCGCCGCCGCCAGCTTCATCAGCCCATGCTGCTGCCAACCATTGGTGATATAGGCCCGCGCGATCCCGGCGGTGAATTCTGGTCGCAGCGTCACCGAATCGCCGGAGCGATCTTCGAAGGTGTACATCTCCTTCGAAACGACATCCGACGTCTCGCCGAGAGAGCGCGCGAACACCGCACTCTGCTCGAAGACCGGGATGTGGACGCTTTGAAAATTATACAGCCGCCCCACCCGGCGAAACGCGTCGACCACGTGGTCGAACCGCGCCGCGTCCTCGCCGCGAAAATCATTGGTGCCGCGAATGGCGGCGGGTTTGTCGGTCATGGCCGCGCACATAGGGGGCGCGGCTTGGGTTGGCTAGCGAGGGCGCAGCTTGACTCTCGTCCCTTGAAACGACAGATGCACCATGTATCGGCAGGCGCGACCTTCGCGGCCTGCCTCTTTACGTTTCAGGCTCTCGAAGAAGGACGTGCCGCCATGGCGAAACCGGCAACCGTGAAGATCAAGCTCGTGTCGACAGCCGACACAGGCTTCTTCTACGTCACGAAGAAGAACCCCCGCAACCTGACCGAGAAGATGGTCATGCGGAAATATGATCCCGTCGTTCGCAAGCACGTCGAGTTCAAGGAAGCCAAAATCAAGTAAGCCGTCGCTGCCCCCATGGCGGCTTGGCAACTGCATCACACATGCTGCCGGATCACGTCGACGAACCGCGTTACGCTGATCGGTTTGGCGATATAGGCTGCGCAGCCGCCGGCCCGCATCCGCTCCTCATCGCCCTTCATGGCGAAGGCAGTAACGGCGATAACCGGAATGTCCGCGAGCGCCTGATCGGCCTTTAACTGCGCTGTCACTTCCAGCCCGGAGATTTCCGGCAACTGGATGTCCATCAGGATCAGGTCAGGCCGCCGCTCTCGCACCATATTGAGCACTCGGCGGCCGTCACGCGTCTGCATGGTGTCATAGCCATGCGCTTCCAATATGTCGCAGAACAGCTTCATATTCAGATCATTGTCCTCGACCACGAGGATCGTCTTCGCCATGAGGTCGTCCGTTCTTAATCACCAGCCGCCCGCAGAAAGCGACTTTCTCATATGGTCAAGCCCTTGTGAGGCATGCCGTTCCGAACGCACGGAGAATTGACATTGAGGGCGCGTCCGTTCTGGCGATATCAGCCATCGGTGCCATCGCCGCCGATGAGACACTGCTCGCGCGGTTTCTCGACTTGTCCGGAATCGCACCGTCCGACCTCCGCGCCGGCATCGGCAGCGAAGCCGTGCAACGGGCGACCCTCGACTTTCTTGCGGGACACGAGCCGGACCTTTTGACAGTTGCGGGCAGCCTTGACGTACCGCCGGAAGACATCGTCGCCGCTCGCGACGTTATGACAGGACACCAACCCGAATGACGAAGCGCCCCCTTCTTGCCTGCGATTGCGACGAGGTCATCCTCGCCTTTGCTCAACCGCTGGTCGCGCATCTTGCCGAGGAACATGCGCTGACGCTTAGCTTCGACAGCTTCGCCCTCGCCGGGAACATCCGCGACGCCCATGGCAAGGCGGTCGATCCCGAACGCATCGGTGACCTGATCGATCATTTCTTCGATCATGGCATGGCGCGCCAGACGATGGTGCCGGGCGCCGCCGAGGCACTGAACACGCTATCCGAAGACTTCGATATCGTTGTCCTCACCAATATCAAATCGCGCTACCGCGAAGCGCGCCGCGCCCAGCTGCTTGCCCTCGACATCGATTTCGACATCGTGCCGAACCAGGGGTCAAAGGCCCCGGCACTCGCGCGACTGCTCGCCGAACGTGGGCACCCGCCTGCCGTCTTCATCGACGACCTGCCACCGCATCATGAAGCGATGAAAGTCGACCTACCCGCAGTTCATTGCGTCCATATGGTTGCGGACAAGACGCTCGCGTCGATGATCCCGCCCGCACCCGCCGCCGACACGCGCATCGATCATTGGCCCGGCGCGACGGCGCACCTCCGAACCCTCCTTGCCGAAAACCGACTTGCCAGCACCGCGCCCGCTTCCGCATAGGGGCATCCCATGGACATCGAAGCGAAACTGGCCGAACGCGGCCTCACCCTGCCGGAGGCCCCGGCGGCGGCGGCAAACTATGTGCCCTACGTTCATGAAGGCGGCCTGATCCACACGGCGGGACAAATCCCGTTCGATGAGGACGGCAAGCTGATCACGGGACGGCTTGGCGACACGATGACGACGGAGGAGGGTTATGCCGTGGCGCAGCGCTGCGCCCTCGCGATCCTGGCGCAGGTCAAGGCCGCGCTCGGCGGCTTCGAGCGGCTCGAGAAGGTCATTAAGCTGAATGTATACGTCGCCTCCGCACGTGATTTCACGGAGCAGCCAGAGGTGGCAAACGGCGCCAGCGACCTGATGGGCGAACTTCTCGGCGAACGCGGGCGACATGCGCGCAGTGCCGTCGGTGTCGCCGCCCTGCCGCGCGGCGTCGCGGTCGAGATCGATGCCATTATCGCGGTTCGCGACTAGAAAATGCTGACCCATGGCCGCGATGGACGCCGCACGCAGGAGGCGCGGCTGGCGGAACTTTCCGCCCGCCCCTTCGCGCACCGCGGCCTTCACGCGCCAGATGGTGCCATTGAAAACAGCCTTGCCGCTTTCGATGCCGCCATCGACGCCGGTCTCGGGATCGAGCTCGACGTGCAATTGTCGCGCGAGGCGATGGCAGTCGTCTTTCACGACGCAACGCTCGAACGGCTGACGGATGAAGAAGGCGCCGTTTTCGACCGCAGCGC
>JBAUIQ010000048.1:0-2561 GCA_049683075.1 Pacificimonas sp. | reverse complement strand
GGCGATGACCGCGTTTCCGGCAACCAGGGCCGCCGCGACTTGTCCGGTAAAGATCGCCAGCGGGAAATTCCACGGCGCGATGCACCCAAACGTCCCGCGCCCATTGAGAGACAGGACATTGGTCTCGCCGGTGACGCTCGGCATGTCTTTCGGCGCGAAGTCGATCCGCGCGCGCTCGGCATAGTAGCGGCAGAAATCGATGGCCTCGCGCACCTCGTCGACCGCGTCGCCATAAGTCTTGCGCGCCTCATGCACGCAGAGCGCAACCAGGGGCTCAATCTCGTCCTGCAGAAGCTGCGCCCAGCGATCGAGCGCGGCGGCACGCACCGCGACCGGCGTCCGCGACCATCCCTCCGCCGCCGCCTCAGCGCGATCCACCAAGCGGACGACGTCCATCGCATCGGCCTCGGGCAAGGCAGGGGGCAACGTGAACGTTTGCACCGTCGCGGCGAGTTCGCGCAGCGTGCGGCTATCGTCGAGGTCGATGCCGACGCTGTTGCCGCGCGACGGTTCGAAGACCTCTGTCGGCAGCGGGATGGACGGATGGCGTGTACGGCCGACACTATCGATCACCTCGACGGGATCGCGCAGCAGGTCCTCCGGCCGCACATTGTCGTCCGCCAGCTGATGCACGAAGCTCGAGTTCGCGCCATTTTCGAGAAGCCGCCGGACGAGATAAGCCAGCAAATCCGAATGGCCGCCGACGGGCGCATAGATGCGGCAGCGATAGCCTTCCTCGCGCACCAGCCGGTCGTAGAGCCCTTCGCCCATACCGTGCAGCCGCTGGAACTCGAAGCTCTCCGGCCCCTCTGCCCATTCGAGGATCGTCGCCACCGTGAGCGCATTGTGGCTGGCGAAGGCAGGTCGGATGTGCGGCGCACCGAGCATGTCGCGCGCGCAGGCCAGATAGCTGACGTCCGTTGCGGGCTTCCGGGTGAACAGCGGATAATCGGAAAGGCCCTGCTGCTGCGTGTGCTTGATCTCGGTGTCCCAATAGGCACCCTTCACCAGCCTCACGGCGATGGACCGATTGGTGGCCTTGGCGCAGTCTTCCGCCCAGGCGATTACGGGCCGTGCGCGCTTCGAATAAGCCTGCACCGCCATACCGAGCCCATCCCAGTCCGTGAGGGCAGGGAGACGCGCCGTCGCGCCGATCACGTCGAGCGAAATCTTCAGCCGCTCGGACTCCTCCGCATCGACGGTCAGCCCTATGCCTGCGGTGGCGGCGCGTTCCGACAAGGCACCGAGACGCTCGGCCAGCGCCGGGACGCAGCGCGCCGCCTGCGCGGTCTCGTAGCGTGGATGCAGCGCCGACAGCTTGACGGAAATCGAATGGCCATGATCGCGGTTCGAGCGGCCGAGGCGGTCGATGGCATTGCCATAGGCCTCGAAATAACGGTCCGCGTCGGCGAAGGTGCGCGCGGCCTCGCCCAGCATGTCGAAACTCGCCGTGAAGCCCTGATGCTCCGGCTTCTCCATCCGGGTTAGTGCCTCATCGATGGTCCGACCCATGACAAAGACCTGCCCCATCACCTTCATCGCCGCCGCCACCGCGCCGCGCACGAAGGGCTCCGACGTCCGCCCGATTAATCGCGACAGCGCCGATTTCTTCGCCTCGTCGCCCACCAGCGCCCGCGTCACCACGAGCCCCCAGGTCGCCGAGTTTACCAGCGATGAGTCGCTCGCCCCGCGGTGCCGCCCCCAGTCCGCATCGCCCACCTTGTCGGCAATCAATAGGTCGCGCGTCTGGTCGTCCGGCACGCGCAGAAACGCCTCGGCCAGCGCCAGCAGCGCGACGCCCTCTTCGGTGTTCAGCCGATACTCGTGCAGGAACTTCGCTACCCACGAGTCGCGCTCGGCATGCTTGAGGTCCGCCAGCAACCCGAGCGCCGTGCGTTCGATTCCCACCCTCTCCGACCCCGTCACCCGCGCATCGGGGATCAGCCGCGCCAGCACATCGGGCTCCGGCGCGCGGTGCAGGCGGCGCATTTCGGCATAGTGCGGGTCTGAGCTAGGTGCAGTCATAGGGTGCAAATCCGGATCGGGGGGCATAGGAGCGGGCGCAGCATCTAACCTTAAAGAAAGGGAGCCGCCATGGCCCGCAAGACCCTCTCGAAAGACGATTTCCTCGCGCTCGGCGGCGAGAGCCTCGGCACCTCCGACTGGATCGAAGTGACGCAGGAGCGGATCAACCAGTTCGCGGACGCCACTGGCGATCATCAGTTTATTCATATCGATGAGGAGGCGGCCAAGCAGACCCCGTTTGGCGGCACCATCGCACATGGCTTCTTGTCGCTCTCCCTGATCGCGGGCATGTCCTTCAACGTCGCGCCCGCGATCGAGGGCGCGAAGATGGGCGTCAATTACGGCATCGACAAACTGCGCTTCATGTCGCCCGTGAAAAGCGGCAAGCGCGTTCGCGGTCATTTCAAAATGGCCGAGGTGAAAGAGCGCGGGAAGGGCATCATCCAGGCGGTCTACGACGTCGAGGTCGAGATCGAAGGCGAGGATAAGCCCGCCCTGAAACTCAACTGGATCAATTTGATGTACACGTAAGAATG
>JBAUIQ010000047.1:0-13845 GCA_049683075.1 Pacificimonas sp. | reverse complement strand
ACGAAGAAATCATACCATTCGAACACGGTACCGAGGGATGATGCCGTGACGACGAGCCGGTCGCGCTGCGGATCGAATTCGTCATCCACATCCGCCGTCATTTCGCTCATGGTCGTCTTTCCCCGAGAAACGCTGCGCGTCTGATAGCAAGGCGTGACCATCGCGCAAAAGAAAAGGGCCGACGGTCCGTTATCGAACGACGCCATCGGCCCTTCTAGATAAGTCCGAAGACCATCGGTTTTCGCGATCCCTAGAACTTCGTACGCACGGTGACGCCATAGCTGCGCGGCTCTTGCACAAAGGCCGAGCGCGACCCGGAGCGAAGAACGGTGTTGAACGTAACGCCGCGCGTCACCTCGTTCGTCAAATTGGTAACGAAGCCTTCGATCGTCCAAAGGTCATCCTGCGACCCGATACCGGCGCGGAGGTTCACCTTGATGTTGCCGTCCTGCGTGTCGAACGGAACGAGAACCTGCGATGTCGTGATGGCCGGATCGAATTTCTGCGTCGACGTCCGGCGATCAGACTCCATCCGCACCTGTCCGTTCAGGAAGAAGTCGAGGCTCGTACCGCTAATATCATTCTCATACGTCGCGCCCGCGATCCCGACGAACTCCGGCGCATTGGTTAGGGACACACCGCAAAGATTGGTGACATTGATGGATGTCTGATCCCCCGCGCAATCGTTTGGATATTCGGCGTCGGTGTAAGTCAGGCCAAGATTAAAGTTGATGTTATCGTGCGGGCGAACCGTCGACTCGATTTCGACGCCCTGCGTTTCCGCCTTCGGCACATTGAATGTCTGGAACTGCGCGCCCGTGAATTCGAGCACCTGGAAATTGGTGAACTCCTCGCGGAACGCGGCGAAGTTCAAGGTGACATTGTTGTCGAGGAAGCTGCCCTTGAACCCAATTTCATAGGCGTCGACCTCTTCCGAGGCGAAGCGGGGGTCGGCGCCCCCGGCAGCGGCCGTCGAATCCAGATTGAAGCCGCCCGATTTATAGCCGTGGGTGAAACTGGCGTAGATATTCAAGCCAGACAGGAACTCGTAACCGAGCTTACCCGTGTAGATCAGTTCGGAGTCGTTGAACGTGTCGTTGAAGGTGCGCGGCAGCGGGAAGGCGGCCGCGGCCGACAGGTCGGCCGGCGCCGTGAAGGCGAAGCAGCCGGTGCCGAAGACAGTGTTCACGAATGGTGCCGGAACGTTACCTGCGCCGATGCTATTGATGATCGCCGGGCAGAGCTGGTTCGAGTTATTGCCTTGGGCGAATGAGCCGTCCTTGCTCTCGTCGGAATAGCGCAGGCCGACCGTGGCGGTGAAGCCATCGAAAATTTCGAGAGCATTGTGCGTGAAGATGGACCAGCTTTCGCTGTCCTGCGCGTAGAGATTGGTATTCGTCGTTCCCGCCGGATCGATGCCGCCAGAAAAGACAGTCAGGGGATTGGCCCCGAGGAAAAGCGGACTGGTCGGATCGAGCGACGCACCGCCGGTCGCCCCGCCGAACAAGGCCCCGATTAGTTCGCCATAATCTTCGCCGAGTTCGAAGCTGACACTCTGCGAGATGTCTTCCTTGGAATAATAGCCACCGACGAGCCATTCGAGGCGGCCGCCAAAGGCGTCGCCCTGCAGACGAAGCTCGTGCGTCATCGTCTCGATCGCTGTGTCGTTCGCTGTGACGTTGAAGACGTCGATGCCGGAGAAGTCGGAATCATAGGCCTCGAAGCTGTCGAATTCACGATAGGAACCGATGTAGATCAGATCCATAGACTCGCCGAGCGGGATATTGACTTCTCCCGTGAAGCCCCAATTCTCGGCCTCGGCGATCGGCTCGAAATTTGCCGTCGAGATGCGGTCGTCAACGGCGGCCTGCGCACCGAGGTTATCAAACGCCCCGACAGCGACGTTTGGCGCGGCCATGCCGCCGCGTGGGCCAAGTCCAACGGCAGCCAGAAGGCCCGCGGTTTCGATCGGCGATTGCAGAACCTCGACCGCCGCGCCAAAGGGCGCCGTGCTCTCGGCATAGTCGCCGATCAAGCGGACCGTGATGCCGCTGTCGCTTTCATAGCCCAGCTGGCCGCGGACGAGATACTGATCCCTGCCGTTTGATTCGCCGATTTCGTTGCCGCCCGTATCGACGATGGTGACGTAGCCGTCGCGCTCACGATAGGCGCCGGTAAGTCGGAGCGCCAAAGTGTCCTCGACAATCGGGACGTTCACGGCACCCTGAACGTTGAAAAGGTCGCGATTTCCGTAGCTTGCGTTGGCAAATCCGCCGAACTCCGAAACATCCGGTCCATTGGTCGTGATGTTGAGCGCGCCTGCCGACGTGTTGCGGCCGAAGAGCGTACCCTGCGGCCCTCTCAAAATCTCGACGCGCTCGATGTCGACGAATTCCGACAGGGCAATGCCGGGGCGCGACTGGTATGCCCCGTCGACGAAAATACCAACTGCACTCTCGAACCCGATATTGTTGGACGTGGTCCCCACGCCGCGAATACGAAGAACGACCGAACCGGACGCCAGCTGCGCGTTCGAGGTGGAGAAGCTAGGCGAGACAGCGGTGATCTGGGTGACGTCGTCGACGCCCTGCCGTTCCAGTTCGACCGGCGACACCGCCGTCACGGCAATGGGGATGTCCTGAACATTCGCGGCACGCCGCGTGGCGGTCACGATAATGACACCGGGTGCGGTCTGATCGTCGATCTCGGCGCTCTGCTGCGCGGCAACATCATCTGCCTGCTGTGCGAGAGCAGTAGTCCCCATGAGAGCGGCGATGGATGCGGTCGTGGCGAGCGCGGCGGTGCGAATTGCGAACATAATTGATCCTCCCAAGCATACATGGCGACGGCATATTTGCCTGTCGGCTTGGGCGGGTGAATGAGACGGGATTGGCGCTACGGCAACACCGCGAAGCAGACGTTAGTCGACTTTTCGGCGTCGGCGTGGCGTTTGTGCATCACAGACAGCCAGCCTGGCATAACTTTATTACGCCGCGACGCCGATTCGCGGTTCAGCCGCCGACGCTGGCCTGCGCGATGGAGACGTCCTGAGTCCCGGCAGGAGCGGCAACGATATCCTTCAGCTGCGCCCCCTTATTAACGACGAGCGTATCGGGATCGCCGGCCGTCGAGCGGGCGCTGGGGTCGGGATCGACCGCGTCGGCGTCGTTCAGGAGCTGCTGTTCAGATGCGCTGGCGGCTGGTGGCCGGACGCCAGGGCCGAAGAGCGCTTCCATTGCTTGCGTCTGTGCGGTGGCCTCGATCGCGCGCGGGGCACCCGGACGCGGCGGCTCGAGCGCGAAGTCGGGTGGCACGACCAATGGTGCATTGCGGCCAATAGCAAATTCATCGGGGGCGTCGCGGCCCCCGAACGCGCCGCCACCGCCGCCACAGGCCGCAAGCATGAGCGCCAACGCGCTCGCCGCTAGAATCTTAAGCATGGTCTTCCTTCCGCGCATGCGCGTCCTCGCCGAAGAAGGCGCGCAAGAGTAACAGGCCGACGCCGACCGTGATCGACGCATCGGCGACATTGAAAACATAGAAGTCGTAGTCGCGCCAGTAGAGATGCACGAAATCGACGACATAACCAAGACGCACGCGGTCGACGATGTTGCCGATCGCACCGCCGAGAACGAGGCTCATAGCGAAGAGATCGACGCGGTCGCGTTCGTTGTTCATCCACCAGATGATAGCCGCCGCGATCGCCGCCGTCAGCCCGACGAGCAACCAGCGACCGACGTCGCTGCCCGCCTCGAACAGGCCCATGGCAACACCGCGATTTTCGACCCAAGTCAGGTTGAAGGACGGCAGGATCGGTATCGATCCAATCCGCTCCAGCTCGACGATCGACACAATCCAGTATTCGGAAATCTGGTCGGCGAGAAAGATGAGGGCGGCGATCAGATAGCCGCGGGTCGCCGTCACGATGCCACCCCGACGCTGACCCCATCGCCAACCACGTCTCGGCAGCGGCGGCAGAGCTGCGGTCCCGTGTCCACGTCCGGCGTGTGCCGCCAGCAGCGGGCGCATTTTTCCAGCGCGGTCCGGTCCACCCTCACCCATGCGCCTTCGTACGCGGGGGCGGCCTCGGCTCCCCCGACCGCATCTGTGCGTGCATCGACCCGCGCGACGATGGCGAGCTCGGCGAAATCGACGCTTTCGACCGCGGCCATGTCCATGACGTCCGACAGGACAAGAACGACGTCAGCTTCGTTCGAGGAGCGGATGGTCTTCTCACGACGCAGTGGCTCGATGGCCTCGGTGACGACGGCGCGCAGGTCGCGCAGCTTGGCGAATTTCGTACTCAGCGCGTCGTCCATCCAGGCGACATCGACCGCTGGCCAGTCGGCGAAATGGATGCTGTCCATCGCCTTCGACGTGCCGCGATGCGACCAGATTTCCTCGGCCGTAAACGGCAGGACCGGCGCGATGTAGCGCACCAGCGCATGATGCAGGATGTCTAGCACCGTCCGACAGGCCAGCCGTTTTGGATCGGTCGGCGCATCGCAATAGAGCGAGTCCTTCCGGACATCGAAATAAAAGGACGACAGGTCCGCCCCGCAAAATGCCTCCAGCGCGTTGAGATATCCAGTATAATCGAAGTTCTCGGCACGCTGTTTCAGCTCGGCATCGAGAGCCGCAAGCCGGTGCAGCACCCACCGTTCCAGCTCCGGCATCGTCGCCACATCCAGCTGGCCGTCGACCTCGACCGCCGCCCGTTCGCTCGCGTCGAAATCGCCGAGCGCGCCGAGGAGGTAGCGGAAGGTGTTCCTGAATTTCCGATAGCGGTCCGCGACGCCCTTGATGATCTCCGGCCCGATGCGGTGATCCTCGGTATAGTCGACGCTGGCGACCCAGAGGCGGAGGATGTCCGCACCGTTGACGTCGATGATCGATTTGGGATCGGTCGTATTGCCGAGCGATTTCGACTGTTTCCGCCCGTCCTTGTCGAGCGTCATGCCGTGCGTCAGCAGCGCCTTGTACGGCGCATGACCGCGCGTGGCGCAGCTTTCGAGCAGCGACGACTGGAACCAGCCGCGATGCTGGTCCGAGCCCTCGAGATAAAGGTCGGCGGGCGACGACAGGTCGGGCCACATGCCGGACTCCAGTACGAAGGCGTGCGTCGTACCGCTGTCGAACCAGACGTCGAGAATATCGGTGACGGGCTCATAGTCGTCGGAGCTGTAGTCCTCGCCAAGAAGCGCTTGGTGGTCCGCCGCGAACCAGGCATCCGCGCCACCATCGCGCACTGCCGCGACGATGCGGTCGTTCACGGCCTGGTCGGTCAGGAACTCACCCGTCTCCTTGTGGACGTAAAGCGTCAAAGGCACGCCCCAGGCGCGCTGCCGCGACAGGACCCAGTCCGGGCGGCCCTCGACCATGGACTTCAGACGCTTATGGCCACGCTCCGGAACGAAGCGGGTCTTGTCGATTTCACCGAGCGCGATGTCGCGCAGGGAATTCTCGCCATCCATCCGCACGAACCATTGCGGCGTGCAGCGATAGATCAGCTTCGCCTTCGAGCGCCACGAATGGGGATAGCTGTGCTCGTAATCCGCCGACGCCGACAACAGCGCCCCCGCCGCGCGCAACGCCTCGCAAACCGGTCCATCCGGCGCGTTGACCTTGTAGACGTGGTTGCCGCCCACGACTGGCCAGTCGGTTTTATAAAGTCCCGCCCCATCGACGACGAACTCCGGCCCGATGCCGTTCGCCTTGCAGAGATGGAAATCGTCTTCGCCATGATCCGGCGCCATGTGAACGAGGCCAGTGCCGGACTCGGTCGTGACGAAATCACCCGCGAGTAGCGGACGCGGCCGCGCGAAGAACTCGCCATGTTCGTGCAGCGGGTGACGGGCGATTGCGCCTTTCAGGTCGCGGCCAGTGCCGCGCCAGACGATCTCCCCGCGAGGCCCGGCTGGTGTAGGATCGCCCTTCGAACAGGCCTCACGAAACCCTAGATCGTAAGCGAGATTTTCCGCCACGACGTACCGAAAACCGTTGCCCGTGTCCGTGACAACATACTCGATATCCTCGCCATAAGCCAAAGCCTGGTTCACCGGAATCGTCCAAGGCGTTGTCGTCCAGATCACCGCGTGCGCGCCGACGAGTTCCGGCGCGTTCGGGGCTTCGACGATTTCGAACGCCACATCGATCTGCGTCGACGTAACGTCCTGATATTCGACCTCGGCCTCGGCCAGAGCGGTCTGTTCGACCGGCGACCACATGACCGGCTTCGCACCTTGGTAGAGACGGCCCGAGTCTGCGACCTTCAGGAACTCATCGACGATGATCGCCTCGGCGTCATAGTCCATCGTTAGATAGGGTTTGTCCCAGGTGCCCATGATGCCGAGCCGCTGGAACTGTTTGGACTGCACCTCGACCCATTTGGCGGCGAAATCGCGACATTCTTGGCGGAATTCGATAGGGTCGACCTCGCGTTTGTCGCGCTTCTTTTTGCGATACTGCTCTTCGATTTTCCATTCGATGGGGAGGCCGTGGCAGTCCCAGCCGGGCGTGTAGGGCGCATCGAAGCCGCGCAGGGTCGCCATGCGGACACTGATGTCCTTCAGGATCTTGTTGAGCGCATGGCCGATATGGATGTCGCCATTGGCGTAGGGCGGGCCGTCGTGGAGGATCCACGTCTCGCGGTCCTTCCTCTGCTCACGCAGCCGTTTGTAGAGATCAGTCGCCGCCCACTTATCCAGAATCCCCGGCTCCTTTGCCGCGAGCCCTGCCTTCATGGGAAAGTCGGTCTTCGGCAGGAAAACGGTGTCGCGGTAATCGGGCGCGTCGGAGGCTTTGGCGTCGGTCATGGTGCAGCGCACATAAGCGGGTCGCGAGGGATGCGAAAGGTGGCTGTCACGCTGGCGTGCGTACTGTCGGCGCGGAGGGCCTTAGCTGCCCGCCTGCACCTGCGGCGGCGGACGGTCGTCGGGAAGCGGGATCGCCTCGCCGTCGTCACCAGGCACGGCGGGAAAGCGACCCTCGCGCCAGTCTTCCGCAGAGGTTTCGATCCGGGCGCGGCGGCTGGAAACAAAGTTCCACCAAATGAAGCGGTCGCCAGGGCTAGCGCCGCCGAGGATCATGACCGTCGCGTCGGTTGATGCCGTGAACGAAGACGGCTGTTCCTCAAGGATCAGCATGGTTCCGGCATCGCCACTCTCGTCGCCCACGCGCACCTGACCGTGAACGACGTAAATGGCGAGCTCGTCATGCCCCTCGGGCAGCGGCACGTCGGCGCCCGCCTTCGCGTCGATATGCACATAGACGATGGGCGCTGGAAAGCGGACAGACGCGGTTTCGCCATAGGCCGTTCCGGCGATCAGCGTGCCTTTTGCGCCGGCCCAATCGAATGTCGGGAGGGTATCGGCGGGATGATGATCGAAGCTCGGGTCGGCTTCCTCCTGATCCGCGGGAAGCGCCACCCAGGCCTGGATGCCCTCCATCCTTTGGCCGGACGCTTCCCGTTCCGGCGACGTCCGCTCCGAATGGACGATGCCCTTGCCCGCCACCATCCAGTTGACGGCGCCCGGCGCAATGGCCTGCTCGCTGCCGAGCGAATCCCGATGCATGATTTCGCCATCGAACAAATAGGTGACCGTGGCGAGGCCGATATGCGGATGCGGGCGCACGTCGAACCGCTTGCCGGGTTCGAAGACCGCCGGACCCATATGATCGAAGAAGATGAAGGGGCCGACCATCCGCTGCCGCGCGGACGGCAACACGCGCCGTACATGGAAGTTGTCGCCAAGATCCTTCTGTCGGCCCTCGATGGTCAGCATCACGCTTTCCTCGCCTCTTTCGTCGCGTCGGACACTCGTAAAGCCTATGCTTTCAGTTCGCGTTTCAAAGTCTTTTTGAGAGCGTCGCCATAGGGCGGCTTCATGCCCGACAGTTTGGCGATGTCCATCTTCGGCTGCGTGTAAACGGACTTGGCGTGACTGAAGGTCCGGAAGCCGTCGATGCCGTGATAGCTCCCCATGCCCGACGGGCCGACCCCGCCGAAGGGCAGGTCTTCGGCGGAGACGTGGAAGATCACGTCGTTGACGGTAACGCCGCCGGAGATCGTCTTCGACAGGACCCGATCCTCTTCCTGTGTGTCCTCGCCGAAGTAGTAGAGGCCGAGCGGGCGGTCGTTCCTGTTGACGTAATCGACCGTCTCATCGACCGTCTTGTAGGTTTTGATGGGCAAGATGGGTCCGAAGATCTCATCCTGCATCACCTTCATGTCGTCGGTCGGATTGCGAACGATGTGAAGCGGCATCTTATTGGTGTTCGCCGATTTGAAGTCCTCATTGGCGGGATTCACCTCGATCACCTCGGCGCCCTTGTCGCGCGCGTCGTCGATCAGGCCCTGCAGCCGCTCGTAGTGACGGCCGTTGACGATGGACGTGTAATCGTCGTTCGCCAGAACGGTCGGATACATCTCGGTTGCGGCCTTTCTAAGCCCGTCGACGATCTCCCCTTCCTTCGCCTCCGGCACGAGCATGTAGTCGGGCGCCAGGCAGATCTGACCCGCATTCATCATTTTGCCGAGAGTCACGCGGCTGACGGTCCGTTCGACGTCCGCGCTCTCACCGACGATGACCGGCGACTTGCCGCCGAGTTCTAGCGTCACGGGCACGAGATTGTCCGCCGCGGCGTGCAAGATATACTTGGCGATGCCGGTCGCACCGGTGAAGATGAGATGGTCGAAATCGAGCTCTGCGAAAGCCTTCCCGATTTCGGGCCCACCATTGATGAAGGCGAGCTCCGTCTCATCGAAATATTGTCCGGCGAGGCGTGACATCAGATCGGACGTTTCGGGCGTGAACTCCGACGGCTTCACCATTGCACGATTGCCTGCGGCGAAGATCTGCGCCAGCGGCCCGAACGTCAGGTTCACCGGGAAATTCCACGGGCTGATGACGCCGACGACACCCAGCGGCTGGTATTCGATGCGCGCTTTGGCACCCAACAGGCCGAGCGGGAACTGAACCTTGCGCTTTTCCGGCTTCATCCAGCCGTCCATATGTTTCAGCGCGTGCTTCATGGGACCGATGGAGGACATGACATCGGTGAACATGCTCTGCATCTCGGACCGATGGCCGAAGTCGTCCGACAGCGCCTTCACGAGCGCATCCTTATTCTCGAGAACGAGCGCGATCCCGCGTTTCAGCCGATCCTTCCGAATGTCCGAGCCCACCGGCAGCTCGGCCATGAAGGCCGCCCGCTGCCGTGCCAGAATGTCCGTCATTTCCGCCGCCTGCGGGTTTTCGACGGGCGCCAACTGTTCGGTTGCCTCGGCCATTTACGCTCTCCTCCACAAAAGATTTGAGCGTCGCTTTATCCTATGGCCGGAAGGCGGTCACCTATTGGTCTTCCACCCCACGATGATACCGAAGGTGAAACTGGCGAAGAGGGCAAGCTGCACGTTGCTGCCGTCGAGGCCCTGAAACGTTTCCTGGCCGAAAGCGATCAATACCATGAACATTGTGAGCGCCAATGCCGCCATCGTTCATACCCCCGAACTAGCCCGAATTGACCTTGCGACTAGAGAGTAATGGTTAGCCGAATCTTTACATGACAGCGCGCGCGCGAGACGGCATATGGCGCGGCCATGAAAGCCCGCATCTATGTCACTCTGAAGCCTGGCGTCCTCGACCCCCAGGGCAAAGCCATCCACCATGCCCTGAATGCTCTCGGATTCGGCGAGGCCGAAGACGTGCGTCAGGGTAAGTATCTGGAGCTCGACGTCGCCGACGGGACGTCTGAAGAGCGCGTAAGGGCCATGTGCGAAAAGCTGCTCGCGAATACGGTGATCGAAAACTACCGGATCGAAATGGGATGAGGGCCGCCGTCATTGTTTTCCCCGGGTCCAATTGCGACCGGGATATGGCCGTCGCTCTGCGCGATGTTGCCGGTGCCAAGGTCGAAATGGTCTGGCATGGCGACGCGAGTCTGCCAGATGGGCTCGACATCATCGCCCTTCCCGGTGGCTTCTCCTATGGCGACTATCTCCGCACGGGCGCCATCGCCGCCAATTCCCCGATCATGCGCGCGGTGAAGGCCGCAGCCGACGAAGGTCGTCCTGTCTTGGGCGTCTGCAACGGTTTCCAGATGTTGACGGAAGCGCAAATCCTGCCGGGTGCGCTGCTGCGCAACTCCGGACTCGATTACGTCTGCCGGGATGTCGCGCTGACAGTCGAAAATATCGACACGCCGTTTTCTCGTGGCTACGCAAAGCGGCAGCAGATCCGCATTCCCGTTGCCCATCATGACGGCAACTATGTCGCCGACGACGACGTCAGAAAGCGCCTAATTGGCGAAGACCGCGTTGTTTTTAGCTATGCCGAGCCCGTCAACGGTTCCGAGGACGACATTGCCGGCATCCGCAACGAAGCAGGCAATGTCGTCGGCATGATGCCCCACCCGGAACGCCTCACCGAAGATGACCTTGGCGGAACGGATGGACGGGCCATGTTCGAAGGGCTCGTCGAGGCGTTCGCCTGACGAGCCGTTCGCTTACCCCGCGACGTGTTTTGCCTGATATTCGGTCCGCAGACTGACCTTGTCGATCTTGCCTGAGCCGAGCTTCGGAAGCGGCTCTTCCACCATCCAGATGCGCGCCGGGAGTTTGAAGGCGGCCAGGTCGCCCTTCACATATTCGCGCAGGGCATCCTGATCGAGCGGCTCGCCCGGCTTTGTGAAAACAACAGCACCGACGATCTCGCCCATGCGCTCGTCGGGAAGCCCGAAGACGCTGCATTCGGCAACCGCGGGATGCGCGTAAAGAGCTGCCTCCACTTCCTGAGCGGCGATGTTCTCGCCGCCACGGATGATGATGTCCTTCTTCCGGTCGACGATGTAGAGATATTCGTCCTCATCGAGGGTGCCAATGTCGCCGGTGCGAAACCAGCCATCGGCGGTGAAGGCCTCGGCAGTCGCGACCGGATTGCGCCAATAACCGCGGACATTGGCGGCGGAGCGGATGCAAACCTCGCCGCGCTCGCCGGTGAGAACCGGGTTCATGTCATCGTCGAAAATACCAATCTCGACGACAGGCTTCGACGCCCTCCCGGTTGACGTCGGCTTGGCAAGATAATTGTCGCGAATGTTGCCAGCGCCGACGCCATTGGTTTCGGTGAGGCCGTAGCCGATGGCAGGCGTTTTCCCCATATCCTTCATGATGCGCTTCACATGCTCGGCGGGACGCGGCGCGCCGCCTGCCGCAATATCGACAAGCGTCGACAGGTCATATTTGTCGCGATCCGGATGTTGCAGCATTTCAAGGCTCATCGTCGGCACGCCGACGAAATAGGTCACCTTCTCGTCCTCGATCATGCGCAGCGCCTGCCCGGCATCCCACTTGTACATTATGACCAACTTCCGCCCGATCGCGATGGAAACGAGCAGCACGGGAACCGATCCCGTAATGTGGAAGAGCGGCACGTTCAGCAGCATGACCTGCTGCTCCGGAAGCTCCGTCCCTGCCGCTTCAGCGAGCGACAGCATGGCGAGACCCTGTACGATGTAGCTCATCGCGCCATGGACGAGAGCGCCATGGGTTGAAACGGCACCCTTCGGATGCCCTGTCGAGCCCGAGGTATACATGATCGTCGCGTCGTCCTCGGGTCCGATCTGGTGGACGTGCCACATGGTGTCGGAGCTGGCGGCGAGCACTTCCTTCAGCTGGCGCGCGCCATGCTCCTCACTGACCGCCTTCGACGTGCGGACGGTAATGACATCCAGATTATCGCCGACGGCCTGACGAACGCGCTTCAGTCGCTCCTCGTCGGCGATGACGAGGCGCGTGCCCGAGTGATTAAGGCCATATTCGAGCTCTTCGGCCGTCCACCAGGCGTTCAGGGGCACGACCACCGCGCCGAGGTAGAGCCCCCCGACGAAAGCGCTCACCCACTCCGGATAGTTTCGCATGGCGATCGCAACGCGATCGCCCTTCGCAATGCCATATTCGTGTTGCAGGGCGGCGGCGATGTGTTTTGCTTCGGCGAAGATGTCAGCAAACGTCTTTCGCTCGCCTTCGTAAACGGTGAATTCCTTGTCGCCATTCGCCATAAAGAAAAAATCGAAATATTCGCGCATCGACGGCGGTGCGTTTTCGAAGATGTTCACCTTCGCGCCGCGCACATTCCCTTCCGCGACCGCCATTTGCGATCCGGGTGCCGTGACGGCGGCAACGGCGGCGTCCTGTGCCTTGTCGAGTTCGGTAAGCATATTCTGGTTGTCCCTCCCCAGGGAATCACTGTGGTTCTTGGGTCGTTATGGGCGAGGCAGCCCCTCCGCTGCAACGTAAGATGTAAGAGGCTTCGCCATTGTCCGGACTGCCACACGATGGCAGAGGCGGGATCGTCAAGTTACCGGTGGGGCCGCGCGCGATGTTCGAACAGTTTTTTCAGGCGGTGATCGACTATCCGAACATCGATCCCGTGTGGTTCACCATCCCCCTTCCCTTCGTCGACGCCGACCTGCCGATCCGCTGGTACAGTCTCAGCTACATCGTCGGCATCTTCGGCTGTTGGTGGTACATGACCCGGATCATTCAGAGGCCGGGCGCGCCGCTTGCCCGTCGCCACGCCGATGACATCGTCTTCTGGATCACCATCGGTGTTATCGCGGGCGGACGCATCGGCTCGATCCTCTTCTACAATCCGGAACGCTATTTTGGGCCGGACGGCAATTTGGCCGATATGCTGAAGCTGTGGGAAGGCGGGATGTCGTTCCATGGCGGCCTTATTGGCGTCACCATCGCGATGAGCTGGTATGCGTGGAAGGAGAAGCTGCAACTCCTGCGTATCTGGGACTATGTAGCCTGCACCGTTCCCATCGCCATCTGTCTCGTGCGGCTCGCCAATTTCATTAACGGCGAGCTGTGGGGTCGTCCGACCGATGTGCCCTGGGCAATGGTTTTCCCGACGGGCGGCGACGTGCCGCGCCATCCGAGCCAGCTTTACGAGAGTTTTCTCGAAGGTGTCGTCCTGTTCGCGATCCTCTGGTGGCTCTTTTGGAAGACCGATGCGCGCTATTATCCGGGCCGCCTCGCGGGCACCTTCGCGCTCGGCTACGGCGTCTTCCGCTTCGGGGTGGAGTTCGTCCGCACACCCGATGCCAATCTCGGTTTCCTCGCACTTGGGTTAACCATGGGTCAGTGGCTGTCACTGCCGCTCGTGATCGGCGGCCTTTACCTGATCGCGACCAGCGCCGGTCGCCGCCACCGTGTTGCGCCCATCGCCGGGTCCGCCGCGCAGTAGTGAGCGCGTTCGCCGACGACTTGCGCGCGAAGATTAAGGCGCCGGGCGGCCTGTCCGTCGCCAGCTACATGGCCCGCTGCAACGCGCATTATTACGCGACGCGCGATCCGTTCGGCACGGACGGCGATTTCCTCACCGCGCCCGAGATCAGCCAGATGTTCGGTGAGTTGGTTGGCGCCTGGGTTGCGGACATCCACGCGCGCGCTGGCGGACCCGTGCCGGTCCGGCTCGTTGAGCTGGGACCAGGGCGCGGGACGTTGATGGCGGATGCCCTACGGGCCGTGCCGCCCCTGCGCGCGGCCGAGGTGCATTTCATCGAAACCAGCCCTGCGCTTTCGGACGCGCAGGCGGCGCGCGTGGCAGGGGCGACATGGCATGACAGCCTTGAGGATGTGCCAAGTGGCGCGCCGGTGCTGCTGATCGCCAACGAATTCTTCGACGCACTGCCTATCGAGCAAAGTGTCGGCGGGACGCCGCGCCGCGTGGTGGCTGATGGTGACGATCTCGCCTTCGATCCCGCCGAGGGTGACATCGTCGAGACCTCGTCCGCCTCGCAGGCGCTCGTCGCTGAAATCGCGGCCCGCCTCAGGGC
>JBAUIQ010000046.1:0-2318 GCA_049683075.1 Pacificimonas sp. | reverse complement strand
GCTGAGCGTACCCTTCACGCCGGTAACGATGGTCTGGGATGCAACCTCGACGTCGACTTCGGTATCACGCACCTTCTTAACCTTGCCGACGAGACCGCCGGCGGTGACGACAGTGTCGTTCTTTTTGACGGCCTCGATCATCGCCTTGTGCGCCTTCATCCGCTTTTGCTGCGGACGAATGAGCAGGAAATAAAAAATCGGGATGATGAGGAGCAGCGGCATGATGGCATTCAGGAAGCCACCGGCCCCGCCCGCACCACCCGCCTGGGCATAAGCTGGGAAGGAAAACATGGAAATCTCTTGGCTGTCAGTCGGCGCCGGTTACTTAGGCGGCGGGAGGCACGGGTGCAATGGACGAGACCGCATTGTCGAAACAACTTTCACGGATTGCGGAGGCGCTGGAACGGCTGGCGCCTGCCCCCCGTCTGGACGACCTGACAAGGTTTCCGGCCTATCGATGGTCCCACGACGGCCTGTGCGGTTTGCCGCGAGTCGATCATCTGCCACTCGATCGGATTGCGGCGGCGGATCGCCAAAAGAAGGAACTGCGCGAGGCTGCGTGCCGACACGCAGCCGGGCGACCGGCACATGACGTTCTGCTGTGGGGTGCGCGTGGCATGGGCAAAAGTCTCCTCGTCCGCAGCGTCGCGGCGGACGTCGGTCTTACGCTTGTGGAGGTCGACGCCAGCCGGATCGGCGATCTGGACGAACTTTTCGACCATCTCGGCCGGGTCGACCGCCGGTTCTGGATCTTCGTCGATGACCTCGGCGTCGATGAGGCGGCGACCCTCAGGCAGCTGCGGTCAGTGCTCGACGGGACCGTGCGCCCGCGCCCTGGAAATGTCCACATCGTCGTGACATCAAACCGACGCCATTTGGTCGAGCGTACCTTGGCCGACAATGAAGCTGCCGCGTCGGTGAACGCGCGCGATACGCTCGACGACAAACTCGCCCTCGCCGAGCGCTTCGGCCTGTCGCTCGGCTTTCACAACTGCTCGCAGGACGAGTATCTGGCTATCTGCCGCGCGCTGGCGGCGCCCACCCAGATCGATGAACGCGCCGCCATCAACTTCGCCACCAAACGCGGCGCCCGTTCAGGCCGGATCGCTGCGCACTATGTGACGGAACTGCAGGGCGCAGACTAGCTCCCCCTTTCCGGAAGGAAGGAGAGCTCACGCGAAGCTATTTTGCGTCTTCGTCCTCGGCATCCGCCGGCATTGGACGCTTGTCGAAAACCTCGTCGACGATGCCGAAGTCCTTTGACTCCGCAGCGGACATGAATTTGTCGCGTTCCACGGCGTTCTCGATCACTTCGAGATCCTGACCGGTGTATTGCGCATAAAGCTCATTCATGCGCTGCCGGATGCGAAGGATTTCCTTCGCCTGGATTTCGATATCCGTCGCCTGACCCTGGGCGCCGCCGGACGGCTGATGGATCATGATACGGGCGTTGGTGAGCGCGACGCGCATGCCCGGTTCACCGGCGGAAAGAAGGAAGCTGCCCATCGATGCAGCCTGACCGACGCAAACGGTGCCGACGCGCGGGCGAATATACTGCATCGTGTCGTGGATCGCCATGCCCGCCGTGACGACACCGCCCGGCGAGTTGATGTACATGTAGATGTCTTTCTTGGGATTTTCACTCTCAAGATAAAGGAGCTGCGCCGTGATCAGCGTCGCCATGTGATCTTCGACCGGCCCCGTGACGAAGACGATCCGCTCCCGCAGCAGGCGAGAGTAGATGTCGAACGAGCGTTCGCCCCGGTTCGACTGTTCGATGACGATCGGCACGAGGGCGCTGAGGGGATCTTGCATGCAGAAGCCTTTTTCGGAGTTTAGTATCTCGTGAACAGGTCGTGCGGACGCTTGCGTTCGTCAAGACGCGAACGCCGGTCCTTCCCTTTTTGAGAGCGACGGAAGCGCAGCCCTATTTCTTCTTTGCAGGCGCTTTCTTCGCTGCTGGTTTTTTCGCGGCAGGCTTTTTGGCAGCTGTCGCCTTTTTCACCGGAGTCTTCTTCGCAGCGGGCTTCTTGTCGTCCGCCTTCTTTGCAGCAGGCTTCTTGGCTGCAACTTTCTTTTCTGCAGGCTTTTTATCAGCTGCCTTCTTCGCAGGTGCCTTTTTGGCCGCCGCCTTCTTCTTTGGCGTGGCCTTCTTCGGCTCCGGGCTCTCGTCTTCATCTTCAATCGCGGATGTCAGCTCGTCACGCGTTACCTTTCGCTCAGTGATCTCCGCGTTCTCGATCAGGAGGTCGACGACCTTGTCCTCGAAAAGCGGCGCGCGCAATTGAGCGGCAGCGGCGGGGTTCTCGCGGAAATAT
>JBAUIQ010000045.1:0-6742 GCA_049683075.1 Pacificimonas sp. | reverse complement strand
TACCGATACTTCACGCCGAGATCGAGCGAAGGCGCGACGGGGACACGGAGTTGCGCGATCCCCTGGTAGGCGAACTCGGTGGCATCGCCGCCCGCGAACGCGAAGCCATCCTCTTCAAGCGCATAGTCCTCGGCGCTAAACCGCGCGACACCCGCACCGCCGCCGATCGAGACGCCGATACCGTCCTCGCCGCCAAGATCGAACAACAGGTTTGCCATTCCCGTGATGATCTCGGTCTCGCCGTCGGCATTCGTAAACCGGCCATCGTTGAAGAAGCCCGGCGCGAGGCGCGTGTCATCGCCAAGATCGATGCCGCCCGGCGTATCGAACCCGAGGTCATCCAGTTCGACGCCCGTCGCGTCTGCCTGCTTGTAGCTGCCTTCCAATTCCACGCGGAACATGCCGAAGTCGTAGCCGATGACACCACCGGCCTCGAAGCCGGTACTATGCTGGACCCTGACGGCATCGCGCTCGCTATCTGGATCCTCGAATTTGGCATCTCCAGCGCGGAAGAAGCCGCCTTCGACACCGACATAGGGTGAGCCGTCACGCGCCAAGGCTGACGTCGCGACCGCGGTCGTCGCAAGGAGGGCAGGGATGAGGAAGATTCTCGTCATAGGGGAAGCTCCGAGACAATATGGGGCGGTCCGCGCCGAAAGGGGGATGACGCGGACCTACGGAGCCCGATAGGAACGACTTGTGACAGTCGCGCGTCGGTTTGCCGACGTTTTGATGACAGCGATGGCCTAGCCGAAGATAGACCAGCCGGTTTTGTCGGCGATTTTCTGCAGCGCCTTTGCCCCCAGTTTCGACGTGCCTGCGTCGCCCAAACCCGGTGACCAGACCGCAATCGTGGCCTTGTCGGGAACGACCGCGAGAATGCCGCCGCCGACGCCCGACTTGCCGCAAAAGCCCACTTCGAACGCAAACTCGCCCGAATTGTCATAATGACCGCAGGTCAGCATCAGCGCGTTGATACGGCGACATCTTGCGGTTGAGGTGACGACCGCCCCCGTCACCGGATCCTTTCCGTCGAATGCGAGAAACAGCGCCGCCTCGGCCAATTGCTTGCACGACATCGCAAGCGCACATTGCCGGAAATAAGCGGCGAGCACCGTCTCGACCGGGTTTATCAGCCGGTCGAAGCTGTCCATGAAATGGGCAAGGCTGCGATTGCGCGCGCCCGCTTGACTTTCGGACTGCGCGACATCGTCGTCGATATATACGCTCTCGTCCCGCGCCATCCTGCGGAGGAGCGCAACCAGTTCCTCAACCGCTTCGTCATAACCACGGTCGTCGACCAGGTGATCGGTGGTCACGATCGCACCGGCATTGATGAACGGATTTCGCGGGATGCCCTTTTCCCGCTCCAGCTGCACGATCGAGTTGAAAGGATCGCCCGACGGTTCGCGGCCGACCTTGCGGAACAGCTTGTTCCCGTGGCGATCGAGCGCGAGCGCTAGGACAAAAACTTTCGAGATACTCTGGATCGAGAACGGAACTCCGGAGTCTCCCGCGCAAAACGTCGCGCCGTCTTTCGTTGCCACGGCAATGCCAAAACGGTCTGGATCGATCTCGGCAAGCGCGGGAATATAGTCCGCAACCTCACCCGCACCCCGCTGGTCAGAGAGCTCATCGAAAGTCTCGTCGACGACCTGTTGAAGGTCGACCTCGATGGGCTGCGCCTCAGTCATGGAGAAGCGCGTCGATCAGTTCGTCCTTGGTCATGTCGGAACGCCCGTCGATGTCCTTCTCCTGCGCCCGATCATACAGGTCGTCCTTCGTCAGGTTGCGTAGTCCGGCTTCGCTATCCTCCCCGCGCCCATTCTCATCGGTCGCCTCTTCGATCGCACCCAGCAATTCGTCCTTCGTCATGTCCGACCGGCCGTCGATGTCGAGATCCTGAGCCCGCGTCATCAGCATGTCTTTCGTCGGACCGTCTTCCTTGATTTTCGCGACCTTCTCGCGAACGTCGTCTGGCTGATCGCTATACTGCTCATCGCCGTCATGCGTGTCGGATTTTTTCTTTTCCGTCGACCGCTTATACTCATCCTCGGTCAGCAGCATGCGCACTTTCTTCGGCAGGTAGCGTTCGCCCGTTTCGGCGCTTTCCTCGCCCGATTTCGTGCCCCAGTCCGCTTCCGTCCAGTCATGCAGGTCGGTCTCATCCTGGTCGGGGCCATCGTCCTCATAACCGCCGCCGCGCCGCTTATATTCCTGCACCGACAGCTGCGCCTTGCGCGCAGACCATTGGCCAGGCTCACCGCCCTTGTCCGACTGCATAAATTCCTCTTTTACAGCCTCCCAAAGTTCGGGGTCGGTCTTCTTTGCATCGGCCATCAGCATCCTCCATTTCGCGCAAAGAGCGCTTCTGAAACGCTGCCTGTTCCAAAGAAGAATGGTCGCGGGTCGGGTGACTGCCTAACGCTCTCCGAATGCCTGCACTCTCCGCCGATCTCTTCTGGTCATTCCGTTCGCCGTACAGCTTTCTGGCGACGCGCCGCTATCGCGCGATCCAAAAAGAGTACGACATCGAAATCGCCTTCCGCCCAGTCTACCCGCTCGCCATTCGCGAGCCGGATTTCTTCGAGAAGAACCATCCCAACTGGATCGGTTATGTCATGCGCGATGTTATGCGGCTGGCGAAATTTTATTGCATCGAGATGGGGCCGCCCAATCCCGACCCAATCGTCCAGGATGTCGCGACGCGAGAGATCGCCGACGAACAGCCCTACATCCACCGCCTGACGCGTCTCGGCCAGGCCGCCGCGCGTGCCGGGAAAGGACTTGCCTTCGCCGACGAAGTGTCCCGTCTAATTTGGGAAGGGAAGGTGCGCTGGAACGAGGGCGACCACCTTGCTGATGCGACGGCCCGGTCCGGTCTCGATCTCGCCACGCTCGACGCCGAAGTGGAGTCCGACGCTAAATCTCTCGACGAGGAAATCGCCGCCAATCAGGCGGCGCTGGAGGCGGGCGGGCATTGGGGCGTGCCGACCCTTGTGTTCGACGGCGAACCCTTCTTTGGGCAGGACAGGATCGATCTCGCCCGATGGCGCATGAAACAGGCCGGATTGGAGACTCGATAGATGACCCTCGCCCCCTATAAACCGCTCAGCCGTTCCATCGCCGGGAAGGTCGCCATCGTCACCGGCGCGGCCAGTGGCATGGGCCGGGCGACCGCGCACCTTTTCGCAGCCGAAGGCGCGCATGTTGCGGTCACCGACCTGAAACAGGAGGCGTGCGATGCGGTGGTTGCCGAAATCGAAGCGGCGGGCGTCTCAGGCTCGGCGAAGGCGTGGGCGCTCGACGTCTCCGACGCCGATGCCATCAAGTCGGTCGTTGCAGACATCGCAAAGACTTTCGGTGGCATCGACATCCTCGTCAACAATGCCGGCTTCGCGCTGCCCGGCGATGTCGGCGAGGAGAGCTATGAGGATAGCTGGGGACCGACACTCTCGGTCATGCTTGCCGCGCACCAGCGCATGATCCGTGCCGCGCTGCCGTATCTCCGGGAGGCGGAGCATCCCCGCATCGTCAACATCGCCTCCACCGAGGGGCTCGGCGCGACGCCCGGCAACAGTCCTTATGTCGCCGCCAAGCACGGTGTTATCGGCCTGACGCGTGGCCTGGCCGTCGATCTGGGGCGTGAAGGTATCACCGTAAACTGCATCTGTCCCGGTCCCATCATCACCGGCATCACCGACGCCATTTCCGACGAGCACAAGACGATCTACGCGAAACGCCGCGTGCCGCTGCGCCGCTACGGCATTCCGGAGGAGGTGGCGCACATGACGCTGAATGTAGTCCTCCCCGCCATGAGCTTCCTCACCGGCACGGCCATCCCCGTCGACGGCGGCCTCACCATCAAAAACGCATGAGGCGCAGGGTGACGACAGACAGCGCGCCTCACCACTTCGCCGCCCGCGACGGCACCCAACTTGCCTATCACGAGCTGGGACCGGCGGACGGTCGCCCGCTTCTCTTGATCCACGGCCTCTTCTCGAACAGCCAGGTTAACTGGATGCGCTTCGGCACTGCAAAGCGCCTCGCCGGGGCTGGCCATCGCTGCCTGATGCTCGACCTCCGCGCGCATGGCGACAGCGACGCGCCGACGGACGCCGAGAAGTGGCCGGACAACATCCTCGCCAAGGACGTTCTCGACTGGATCGCGCATCTCGGCGTCGACGATTACGATCTCGCAGGCTTCTCCCTCGGCGCGCGCACGTCGCTGCTCGCAGTCATTGAGGGTGCCACACCCCGCCGCCTCGCCATCTGCGGCATGGGCCTGAAGGGCATCGTCGACCAGTTCGCCGGGACCAAATGGTTCATGGACGTCGTCAGCAACCGCGATACCCACGCGAAGGGCACCGACGAATATTTCGCCGTCCAGTTCATGAAAACCAACAAGGTCGACCCCGCCGCCGCCCTCCACCTCCTCGCCGCCCAAATGGACGCCGACCCGAACGCCATCGCGAATATAGACATCGAAACCATGGTCCTTTGCGCGACGGATGATCGCTATTTCGAGGAAGCGAAGCGCCTCCATGACCTGCTGCCAAACAGCCGCTTCGAAGACATGCCCGGCACCCACATGTCCTGCGTGTCGAAACCGGAATTCGGGGAGGCGTTGGCGGAGTTTTTCAGTCCGTGATGACTTGCCGGTCGTTCTTTGCGGCAAGGACGGATCTTTGGTGGGGAGCGGACAGTCAGGTTGGCGGCACCTCGTCAGACAATCCCGGCATGGATGCAGTGTCTAGACGTTGGCTATGGTGAAACTGCTTTGCCCATCTCGATAAGGCGGGATGAAGCGGTCGATCTTGCTACCAGCGTGCTCCCTTCAAATAGCTCTCCTTCGAGTGAACAGATCGACTTGCCCATATGAAGAATTCTGCCCCTTCCTATTAGTTTTCCAGGCCGCGCTGGCGCAATAAAGGTCACATTCAGTGAAATCGTTGGCGTAAAAAGCGTACCTTTGCTTTTGACGACAACCGCTGGCCCCATCGTGTCGTCAAGCATCGCTGAAAGGAACCCACCCTGAATATTTCCGCCGGGATTGCAAAAATCTCTTTTGGCGAGAAACCCAATTTCTACCGTGCCAGCATCGAAATCAGCGTCGAGCAATTCCCATCCAAGTGTCGCGGCGCACGGAGGAGCTTCGAAGCGAGAGAATATATTCTTCGCTTCTAGAAGATCGACCTTACTCATCGCACTGTTTTCTCCTATTTCAGGTCATCGGAACAATGGGAGAACATATTGGCAGTGTCAACGATCGGAATTGGGAAAGTTCGAATCGCGTTTCTCTGTCGGCAATTGGGGTCGGGAGCGGCCGAGAGCTCCCTTTTCACCCGTCAGCCGCTGGCCATGTAGGAGTTCATCATCGATAGTGTGGGGGATTGCCAATCTTGCCCGCGATGTCCTGGAAAATGTTAACTAATATCAGGCCGCATGTCCGCATTTCACCAATGATTTCTCGTGCGGGCTCACGCAGGACAACTATGACTTTGTGACCTACAATCGTCATCCGAAGGACCATCCGAAGCGGGCGTTTGACGCCGGTTCAGCTTCGCCGCAGTAACAGCGTCATTAGATCTATTCGGGGAGTTTCCATCCATGCGTTCGACCATTTCCGCCCTTGCTCTCGCCACCGCGCTCATCGCTGCCCCTGTCGCCGCCGACCATCACGGCGATGCAGCACCAACGGTCGCCGATGCGCGAAGCTTTGTGGAGCGCGCCGAGGCGCGGTTGGCCGATCTCAGCATCTATGCCGGGAAGGCCGCTTGGGTGAACGCGACCTACATCAATATCGACACGGATTTCCTCGCCGCCCGGGCCGGAGCCGAATATACCACCGCCGCCGTCGAACTGGCGAACGAGGCGGCGAAATATGCAGGGCTGGACGGGCTTGATTACGACACCGCTCGGAAGCTCAACATGCTGCGCCAGGGTCTGACCGCGCCCGCGCCGAATATACCCGGCGCGGCGGACGAGCTGTCGACGCTCCTCACCGGCATGAACTCGACCTATGGCAAGGGGAAGGGCCGCTACAAGGGCGTCCCGACCCGCGGCAACGATCTCGAGGCGCTGATGGGCACGGAGCGCGACCCCGATGTGCTGACCGAGATATGGACGAGCTGGCACGAAATCGCCGTGCCGATGCGCGCGGATTACGAGCGGTTCGTCGAGATTTCGAACGCTGGGGCGCGGGAGCTCGGCTATGCCGACACCGGCGCCATGTGGCGCTCGGGCTATGACATGGACCCCGATGCCTATGCCGCCTTGCTCGACGAGAACTGGCAGCAGGTGAAGCCGCTCTATGACGAACTGCATTGCTATGTCCGCTCGGCGCTGAACGACGAATATGGCGACGCGGTACAGGCCGATGAGGGTCCGATCCGCGCCGATCTTCTCGGCAATATGTGGGCGCAAGAATGGGGCAATATCTACGACATCGTCGCGCCGGCGGGGGCGGGCGACGTCGGTTTCGATCTGACCGAACTCCTCGTCGCGAACGACTATACGCCGCTGAAGATCGTCCAGACCGGCGAGACCTTTTTCTCCTCGCTCGGTTTCGCGCCGCTCCCGGACACCTTCTACGAGCGCAGCCAGATCACCGCACCCGCCGACCGCGAAGTCGTGTGCCACGCCTCGGCGTGGGACCTCGACAATGAGGACGACATCCGCATCAAGATGTTCACGAAGGCGAACGCCGACGAGTTCGTCACCGTGCATCACGAACTCGGCC
>JBAUIQ010000044.1:0-1849 GCA_049683075.1 Pacificimonas sp. | reverse complement strand
GAGGAGATCGGGATCCCGGTGTTCGACGTGACATCGGCGCCGGCCGATTTCGTCGCCGAGAACGCCGATCTCGTCGCGCAGTTCCTGGCCGTCACCGCAGAGGCCAATGCGATGTGGAACGAAGGGTCGATGCAGGAAGAGATGATCGGCGTGATCGCACAGGACGCTGGTATGACGCAGGACGCAACGCGTGATTTCATGGCGACCTTCACCTTCCCCTCGATCGAGCAACAGTTGAGCGAGACCTGGTTCGGTGGAAACACCGAGGAGTTCATGAAGGGCGTCGCCGGTGTCTTCGTCGAAGCCGGGTCCATTCCGTCCGCCCTCGACAGCTACGCCCAGGCGGTGAATGTCGGCCCGCTCGAGACGGCGCAGTCGATGTCGCAGTGACGATGGCGCGACGGCCGGGTCCGCCCGCGCCGTCGCGACCGAACCGGACCGGGGGCACGACCGCCCCCGGTCACGACAGTGCCGGGACGTAACCGGCCACCGGACGGACAGTGACATGACCAATCTGACCATCCACGATCTCTCGATGCGCTTCGACCTGCCGAACGGATCGTCCGTTCAGGCGCTGAAGGACGTGACCATATCGCTCGGCCAGGGAGAGCTTCTTTCGGTGCTGGGCCCTTCGGGATGCGGCAAGACAACCCTTCTCAACATCGTCGCGGGCTTCCTCGCCCCGACCGAGGGGGTCATCGCGCTCGACGGTGTGCGGGTGACCGGACCCGGACCGAAGCGCGGCATGGTGTTCCAGCAGGGCGCGCTGTTCGAATGGATGAACGTGCGCGAGAATGTCGGCTTCGGCCCGTCGATGAAAGGGATGGCCCGCGCCGAGAAGCGCGAGAAGGTCGACCACCTGCTCGACGTCGTCGGCCTGCGCGAATTCAAGGAAAAGGCCGTCTACGAGCTGTCGGGCGGGATGCAGCAGCGCGTGGCCCTGGCCCGCTGCCTTGCGAACGAGCCCGAGGTGATCCTGATGGACGAACCCCTGGGCGCGCTCGACGCGCTGACCCGCGAAAAGATGCAGGGCCTTGTCCTGAAGCTGTGGAAGGAAACCGGCAAGACGATCATCCTCATCACCCATTCCGTCGAGGAGGCCTTGCTGCTGGGCGAGCGGCTGATCGTGATGGCGCCGCGGCCCGGCCGTATCCACAAGGAATACCGCCTGCCCTTTGCCGAGATGGGCGTCGGACAGGACCTGCGGACCGTCAAGAAGGATCCGCGCTTCGCCGAGGTGCGAGAGGAGATCCTCGGCATGATCTGGGACATGGAGGAAGAGATCATGGGCCGTACGGAAGCGGAGGGCTGAGCGATGGACCCGGAACTCTTTGCCTGCGAGGACGGACGCCGCATCCTGGTCGAGCCGGTCGACGGTGCCGTCACCGCACCCGAGGGCTGCGCGCCGGCGGGCCTGTGGGACCGGATCGCCGAATGGTGGGACGACAGCGTCGGCGAGGCGCTGTGGACGGAACTGATGACGGTCCTCCTCGGCGCGCTGGCCGCGCTGCCCTACCTGCTCGGCTATGTCGCGCTGATCGTGATCGCCTCGCTGATCTGGCGCGGAATCAAGCGGCTTCTGCGGCCCCGGCGCGACTACGGATCGCTCAAGACCGTGACCTTCGGTGATGAAAGCGCCGTGGTCCCGAGCCGGATCGCCTCGATCCTCTCGATCCTCACGATCTTCCTGCTCTGGGCCGCCTTCACGGGATCTTCGCTCGTGCCGTCGTTCCTGCATGCGCCGGGGCCGTTCATCGGCACGGCGTCGTTCGAATATACCGCGGCGCGGGACTCCGGAGAGCGTGACGATGCCACGGTGACGGTCATCGTCACGCGCGCAGGCGAGGAC
>JBAUIQ010000043.1:0-1587 GCA_049683075.1 Pacificimonas sp. | reverse complement strand
TTCCCAGCGCTGTTGTCGAGAATGACGTGCGGGATTTCGAGGAGAAACGACAGGATGTGGCCGTGCAGGCGGTCGGTGACGACGACCTGCCCGCCGGAGAGGATGGCAAGGCCCCGGTTCAGCCGCTCGGTCGCGATATGCGTCATGAAATCGAGACGCCGCGCCTGCTCGCCGAAGCGACCGCGGAAGAGCGACCGACGACGCCGGCGTCGCCATATCTCCTTGCCATAAGCCGACGGTTCTGCGGGCCAATCGAGCGATTTTACCTTGGCAAAGGTCATCTCCGCAGCATCGCCCGTAGACGCTTCTCGATCGGTGCGAAGAAGCGCGACGACGTCGTGGTCGGGATTGCCGAGGCGGGCGAGCGGGCCGAGGCCAAAGACGACATCGGGCGATAGGGTCGCCGTGATATCGAGATCCTCGGCGATACCGAGGCTGGCGCTGTCGCGGACGAAGAGGGTGAAATTGCCATGGGACTTGACGAGCGACGCGAACATCCCGGCGCCGTCGGCGCTTTGAAAGCGGATGGATTGCGGCAGCTGGACGATTTTGCGGTCGGGGAAAATCCTAAGGAGATGCTCGCGAAACCGCTGGTGATCGGGCCAGATATCACCGAGATTGCCGCCGCCGTTGATGAAGATCGGGCCGTCGGGACAGGCCGTGCGAAGCGCCTCCTCGTCGAAGGCGACATGCGTCGATACATAGGCGGGCGGCGTTCCGGCGCGCGCCTCTAGGAGCGCAGACTCGCCCAGCCAGATCGCGCTGTCGCCGACATTGCCGTGATTTGGAAAGTCGAGCAGCGCGTAGGGCTCGCCGGACCCGAGATGCGCGGCGATATTCGTTTCGAGGAGCGCCTTTTGATCGGCGATGATGCGACGATGCGGCGTCGTCATGGCATGTGCCTTCTCATGTTCCGGTCGGTCCCAGCCGGGCGACGATTTCGGCGGACGTCTGTCATCACTTAGCGATTGCGCCCGCGCCGCCTATCGGTTTGAGCGTGGCTTCAAGGGGGCGTCCTTCTCCCGCGGGATGGGAAGCGGAGATGCCATGCGCATAAAGGTCATCGTTATCAGCCTGTCCGAGGACGTCGATCGCCGGGCCCGTTTCGCGGCGGACGCGCCCGAAGACGGTCTCGACTGGCAGTTTTTCGACGCGCACCGGAAACCCACAGGCGGGCTGAGCTATGATCCGGCGGACGCGCTTGTCGCGAAAGGACGTCATCTGACGCCCGGGGAGCTTGGCTGTTATTCCAGCCACTACGCCACCTGGCGGCAGCTCCTGGGTGACGACGTCGATGGCTATGTCGTTCTGGAAGACGATGTCTTCGTCGACTGGAACTTCCTCGACGCGCTGGCGGGTCAGGACCTGTCTGCCGAAGGAATTTCCTTCCTGCGGCTCTATTACAAGCTGCCCGAGCGGGCGCTCGTCCGGCGGAAGAACTTCGTGCGGCGGTCGACGTCGCTTGTCGAGCTTCTGGACCTGTCCTTCGGCATCCAGGGCTATTTCATCGGTAAGCCCGCGGCTGCGCGTTTCACCCGGCAATTCGCGAAGATCGTCCGGCCGATCGACGATCAGATGGACCGGCAC
>JBAUIQ010000042.1:0-1846 GCA_049683075.1 Pacificimonas sp. | reverse complement strand
TGTCGCTCTGCCTCCATCTGCGCCTCGGCCTCTCGAACGAACAGCTCAGCAGGCATCCCAGGGAGGATCGGAAGCAAATACGAAACGGTAATTGTCCCGCCACGTTTGCTTGATCCGCTAGGCCCCCAGAATTTGCCCGAGTTCACCAGGACGGGCAGCACGGGTGTCCCCAGTTTTGCATACAGCAGCTCCACCCCCCGTTTGAACCTGATAGGTTCCGACTCCTTCATACGTGTCCCCTCTGGGAAAATGAGGACCGAGCGACCGTCGGCGAGCGCTTCACGACTCTCATTCAGCATAGCCTTCAATGCCTTGGATCCGCTCGCCCGATCGATGATGATCATCGGTGATTTTCGCAGGTACCAACCGATGATCGGAATCCGGAGCAGTTCCTGCTTCGCGACAATCGCTACGTCAGGGAAGAGAGCCATAAACGCGAGCGTTTCCCAGGTGGATTGATGATTGCAGACGATGAGACAGGGTTTTGCCGGAATCAGATCGCGACCCACCTCGACATAATCCAGTCCTACGACATGCTTCAGCCCGAACAGCACCCCGCGCACCCACAGACGGGTTGCAGCCCTAATTGCCTTTCGCGGCGACCCAACTAACCAGAAGATCAGCACTCCCAAAGCGAACCAAGTGGTCCAGCCCACAAGGAACGCGTCGAACAGGCGCGACTTCAGTTTGATTGGATGCATAGGACTCATTCCTGCCGTTCGCTACATCTGCGTATTTGGCCCTAAAACCACCGTTTGTTGAACCGTTCACGAAACCGGACTTTGATACGAGTGCGGTGAATGTTCGCTTTGTCCCGCAAAGCGGGAACTTTAGCAGCAATACAGTCAGGCGATCCGCGGGCAGTTTGGGCAGGCGGGTTAGCTCGATTTCCGAAAAACCTCAAAAGAAAAAAGGCGCCGCGGTTTCCCACGGCACCCTCACGTCTTACGCTTGCGCCCTACGTCAGACGTTCTCGCTTCCACCCGGCTTCGGCAGCGTCTTGGGCGCGCCGGTGGTGTTCAGCGGGTCTTCCTGACGCTGGACGGAACCCTCGAAATGGGCGCCGCTCTCGATGGCGATGGTCTTGTGGATGATGTCGCCTTCGACGCGCGCGGACGACGTCAAGCGAACCTTGAGGCCGCGCAGGCGGCCGATGATGCGGCCGTTGATGACGACGTCGTCGGCGACCAGTTCGCCCTTGACCGTGGCACCTTCGCCCACGGTCAGCAGGTGCGCGCGGATGTCGCCCTCGACCTGGCCCTCGATCAGGATGTCGCCGGACGTCTTGATGTTGCCCTTGATGTGCAGGTCGGCGGACAGCGTCGAGGCGGGCGGCTTGGTCTTGGGCATGGAAGAGCGTGTATCCTGGCTGGACGGGGCGGCGGAGGTGCCGCCCGAAGATGCGGGCGCGGTGGTCCCGGTGGAAGAGGTCTCGCCCGGCTTGGCGCCCGGCTCGTTGATCTTGGATTTAGAAAACATCTTCTCCGGCCCTTATATAGATCATGGGATTGACGGGCTCGCCGCCCACGCGGACCTCGTAGTGCAGGTGCGACCCGGTCGAGCGTCCCGAGCTTCCAATATCACCGATCCGGTCGCCTTGCGAGACCCTTTGGCCGACCTCGACGCGGATGGCATTCTGGTGGGCGTAACGCGTATCGATACCGAACTCGTGCTGGATCTTGGTCAGGCGTCCGTAACCGGACGACCAGCCCGCAAAGGTGACCACACCGTCGGCGGGGGCATAGATCGGGGTTGCCATCGGGGCGGCGAAGTCGGTGCCGGCGTGAAGGCGGCCCCAGCGCTGGCCGAACCCCGATGTGAAGCGGAAGCTGTCGCGGACCGGCAT
>JBAUIQ010000041.1:0-7526 GCA_049683075.1 Pacificimonas sp. | reverse complement strand
CGACGTGGAGACCGGCAAGGTTGTCGAATTTCATGACGCAGAGCTTGAGGACCTGCAGTCCAAGATTGCCGAGCGTCTGGGCTATGAGCTCGTCGATCACAGAATGGAACTTTACGGACGGCCACGGAAGGGCAAGTCCTGACCGACCTACCCGCTGCGGCGGACGACGACGAGACTGCCGTCGACCTCCATGACAGTGCCGCCCATTATCGCATTCCGTGGGAACGGATCATACCGTACCTGCTGCTGGCAATGCTGCTGGTGCCACCAGCCTGGATCTCGCGAAAACTGTTTCCAAGTCGCCAGCCGTGGCTGACCAAACCGTTCCATAAGCTTGTCTGCTGGGCCTGCGGCATCACTGTAAAGATGCATGGGCGCCGCGCCCGTGGCACGACGCTTTACCTCTCAAACCATGTGAGCTGGGCGGATATTCCGGCGCTCGGAAGCCTCATTCGCGGACGCTTCATCGCCAAAGGAGAAATGTCGGCCAGTCCCGTGCTCGCATTTTTTTGCGATATTCAGCGAACGATCTTCGTCAACAGGGGATCACGCAGCGACAGCAAGCGACAGTCGGACGAACTGACAGCAGCGCTCTCTGAAGGTGCAAGTGTCATTATCTTTCCGGAAGGAACGACCGGTGACCTTCGCCGTCCCCTGCCCTTCAAATCGTCACTACTTGCGGGCCTGACCGAAGCGCGCCTGGAAGGCGTGAAGGTCCAGCCCGTGAGCATCGCCTATACGCGGATTCGGTCAATGCCGACATTCCGTGGTCGCTTCCCGCAAATTTCATGGATGGGCGATTTCGGGATCGGCGAGGCCGTTATGCAGACGCTACGCCTTCGCGCGCTTCGCGTTGACGTTACTTTCCACGAACCGCTCGACCCGGGGGCGTTCGAGGATCGCAAGGGACTGACCAAAGCCGCGTACGAAACCGTCGCAAGGGGTTACAGAGAGGCGATGCGCGACTATGTTCGTCCGGCATGACTGAGGACTCCATTCGCCGGTGACACGCAGCACCTCCAATTCGGGCGTCCGAGCCGCTCCGAAATCCTACGCGATCAAAAGCTACGGCTGCCAGATGAACGTCTATGACGCTGAGCGCATGGACGAGCTGCTGCGCGCGCGTGGCATGACCCCCGCCGAGGATCAGGCAGACGCGGACCTTGTCGTCCTGAACACTTGCCATATCCGCGAAAAGGCGGCGGAAAAGGTCTACTCCGCGATTGGCCGCGTCGACAAGGCCGGGCGCAAGCAAGGTGCCAAAAAAATGCTCGCCGTCGTGGGCTGTGTCGCGCAGGCTGAAGGCGAGGAAATTGCCCGCCGCGCGCCGTCGGTCGACATTGTTGCGGGACCGCAGGCCTATCACCGCCTGCCCGATATGATCGACAAGGTTTCGGGCGGATCGCGCGCCATCGACACAGAACTGCCGACGCTCGAGAAGTTCAAGGCGCTCGGCACAACCCGCCGCGCAAAGCCCTCCAGCTTTCTTACGATTCAGGAAGGCTGCGACAAGTTCTGCACCTATTGCGTGGTCCCTTATACGCGGGGTGCCGAGGTCTCCCGGCCTGCGGACGTGCTGCTCGAGGAGGCGCGCAAGCTGGCCGACGGCGGCGCGCGGGAGATCACGCTTCTCGGCCAGAATGTAAACGCCTACCGGGACGATGCGGGCGTCGGCTTTGCTGACCTCATCCATCGTGTCGCCGAGATCGAAGGCATTGCCCGCGTGCGTTATACGACCAGCCACCCCGCCGACATGGACGACGAACTGATCGCCGCCCATGGCGAGGTCGCGGAGCTAATGCCCTACTTGCACCTTCCCGTGCAGTCCGGAAACGACCGCATCCTGAAGGCGATGAACCGCAGCCACACGATCGAGAGCTACCTCGATATCATCGAGCGCCTCCGCGCCATCCGCCCGGACATGGCGATTTCCGGCGATTTTATCGTCGGGTTCCCCGGCGAAACCGACGCGGAGTTTGAGGACACGCTCGCGATCGTCCGCGCGACGGGCTACGCGCAGGCCTACAGCTTCAAATACTCGCCCCGCCCCGGCACGCCCGCGGCGAGCATGGACGATCAGGTCGCCGAAGACGTAAAGGCCGAGCGATTGGCACGGCTTCAGGCGCTTCTCAACGAACAGCAGCTGACCTTCAATGAAAGCTCGGCTGGTTTGACCATGAACGTACTTCTCGAGCGGCGTGGCAAATATGATGGCCAGATGGTCGGTAAGTCGCCATGGCTGCAAAGCGTCCATCTCGATGCGAACGGCGCGGAGATTGGCGACATCGTCGAAGCGAGGATCGCATCCGGCGGACCAAACTCGCTTGCGGGTGAACGCACGATGCGGGCCGCCGCCTGATGCCGACAAAACGCAAGGCCGTCGCCGACAATGTCGTCGCGAGCGACCCCGTCCGCCTCGACGTTCGTTTCGACCGGCCTGAGCTGCTCGGACCGCTGTTCGGTCAGTTCGACCAGAATCTGATCGCGCTCGAGAACCGGCTGGGCGTTTACATCGCGGCGCGTGGTGACCGCGTGACGATCGAGGGCGAAGCCGAAAGTGCGGCGCGGGCTCGCGATGTCCTCAACGAGTTGCACCAGCAGCTGATGCGCGGTGGTGGGGTCGATGTCGCCGATGTCGAAACCGCAATCGACATGGCCGACGCGCCGCTGCTCGAGGGTCTGGAAGACGCCAAGAAGACCGAGAAGCGCCCGCAGGTGGTCATTCGGACGCGCAAGAAAACCATCGTGCCGCGCACGCCGCGGCAGCTGAAATATATGCAGGCGCTGGCCGCCGAGGACATCATCTTCGCGCTTGGTCCGGCGGGCACGGGCAAGACCTACGTCGCCGTTGCGCAGGTCGTATCGCAGCTGATTACCGGCAGCGTCGACCGCCTGATCCTGTCACGCCCAGCCGTCGAGGCGGGCGAGCGACTCGGCTTCCTGCCGGGCGATATGAAGGACAAGGTCGACCCCTATCTGCGGCCGCTCTACGACGCGCTGTACGACATGTTGCCCGCCGAACAGGTGGAACGCCGAATAGCGTCCGGCGAGATCGAGATCGCGCCGCTGGCGTTCATGCGCGGCCGCACGCTCGGCAATGCCTTCATCATCCTCGACGAGGCGCAGAATACCACACCCCAGCAAATGAAGATGTTCCTGACCCGGTTCGGGGAGAACAGCCGCATGGTGGTCTGCGGCGACCCGCGACAGGTCGATCTTCCGGATCCCGGACGGTCCGGACTCGCCGACGCGGTCGGTCGTCTCGAAGGCATCGAAGGCACGGCGACCATCCGCTTCGGCGCATCCGATGTCGTGCGCGCGCCCATCGTGGCGCGCATCGTTGAGGCCTATGAAGGTTCGGGCGGTTGATATGCTGAATATCGAAACCAGCATCGAGGATGCCGACTGGCCTGACATAGACGGCGGCTGGTCCGACCGCGCCGCTGCCGCCGTGCGCGCCGCCATCTCAGCCAGCCCGCACGCGCACCTCGCCGAAGGCCCAGTGACGACTGAAATCTCCGTCAAACTGACGTCGGACGCGGTGGTCCAGCGCCTGAACGCTCAGTTTCGCGGCAAGGACAAGCCGACCAACGTCCTCAGCTTTCCGCTTGTGCAAAGCGATTTGCTCGCCGCCATGACAAACAGCGACGACGGCGAAGTCCTGCTCGGCGACATCGCGCTCGCACTTGAGACCTGCACGGCAGAAGCGGCACGGAAAAACATAACAGTCGCGGATCATGCTACGCATCTGATCGTCCACGGTGCGTTGCACCTTGTGGGCTTCGATCACGCGTTGGAGCCAGAAGCCGTCGAAATGGAACGTTTGGAAGCGTCCATTCTGGAAACGCTCGATGTCGCCGACCCTTATGCGTTGGATGAAGTCTAGCCCATGGCATCAAGTCCTGAACCCGCCACCCGTCCCGCCCTGCGCTTCCTAAAGACTTTCCTCTTCGGCCGCAGCGATGCGTCCCTGCGCGAATCTATCGAGGAAGCGCTCGAAGAGCATGAGGACGAGCAAGACAGCGCCGTCACGGGCGACCTGTCGGGCGACGAACGCGCGATGCTTCGTAATCTTCTCGATTTCGGCGAGCGCAAGGCGGGCGACATCATGGTGCCTCGCGGCGACATTATCGCCTTTCCCGCCGAAGATAATTTTGCCGCGCTGGTCGCCGCCTTCGCGGACGCGGGACATAGCCGCCTGCCAATCTATTCCGGCGAACTCGACCGCATTCTCGGCATGATCCACGTCAAGGATGTCTACAATGTTCTCGCCGCCAAAGGGCGCGGGGCGGACGTCCCGATCAAATCCATCATGCGCCCCGTACTCTTCGTGCCCTACGCCATGCGCGTCCTCGACCTTCTCGCCCGGATGCGCGCAGGACGCACGCACATGGCGATGGTCGTCGATGAATATGGCGGTACCGACGGCCTCGTCACGGTCGAGGACATTGTCGAGGAAATCGTCGGCGATATCGAGGACGAACATGACGAGCCCGAGGGAGAGCCGATCCTCGCGCTGCCCGGGGGCGGCTACGAAGCGGACGCTCGCCTCGACATCCACCTTTTGGAAGAGCGTTTGGGCACCGATTTCGTCGAGGCTGTCGATGGCGACATCGATACGGTCGGCGGCCTGATCTTCATGATCGCGGGCCGCGTTCCCGATGTGGGGGAGCAGGTTCGCCACCCGGCCGGCTGGACTTTCGACATTCTCGCTGCGGACGAGCGACGTGTCGAACGGGTCCGCGCCCGACCGGATGCGTAGCGGCGGATGGCATCCGGGCTGATCGTTTCAGGCTGGCCACGCCGCCTTCTTTTTCTCCTGATCGGCGTCATTGGCGCGCTTGGCTTCGCACCATGGAATCTCGCGCCACTCATGATCCTGTCGCTCGCGGCCCTGCTTTGGGGGCTGGAAAGGGTGGAAAGCCGCAAGTCCGCCTTTGCGCTCGGCTGGTGGTGGGGACTCGGCAACTTCCTGTTCTCACTGGCCTGGATCGCCGAGGCCTTCACGTTTGCCAGTCGGACGCCACTCTGGCTCGCTTGGCCCGCCGTCGTCATTCTCTCCCTGATCATGGCGCTTTATCCGGGCGTCAGTGCAGCTGTCGCGGTTCGCTTCCGGAAGGGGCGATTGGCACGGACCTTCGCCTTCGCGGGAGCATGGGTGCTGGTGGAATGGCTCCGTTTCTACCTTTTTAGTGGCTTCGGCTGGAATGCGCTGGGCGTCGTCTCACTAACATTAGGCGGTCTCGCACAGCTCGCCGCGGCGATCGGAACCCAGGGACTAAGCTTGATGGTCATCTTCGCGGCGGCCGGCGTCGCCTGTCTTATCGACCGGCGCTGGCGCCTTGGCGGGGCGCTTCTCGCACCACTTATCCTCGGAAGCGTCGCACCCCTCTTCCTGACCGAGCCGACGCGTCACACCGGCGTCCGCCTCGACATCATTCAGGCCAACATCCGTCAGGATGAGAAATATGGCCCCGGCGCGACAGAAGCCGCGATCCGCCGCTACGCCGCGCTGACGCCGCCGCCCGTCGCCGGAGAACCGCGGCTTCTGATCTGGCCGGAAGCGGCGATCCCCGAACTCCTCGATGAACGTGAATTGCTGCGCCGCGTCACGACGCGGGCCGTCACCGGGCCGGACGATCTTTTCCTCGTTGGCGCCATGAAGGCCATCCGCGACGAGCTTGGCTTCGTTCGTGCAGGCCACAACAGCCTGTTCGTTCTCTCGCCAACGGGCGATATCCTCGACCGCTACGACAAGACACGGCTGGTCCCCTATGGCGAATATCTGCCGATGCGGCCGCTACTCAGCGCCATCGGGCTTTCGGAACTTGCGCCTAGTGACATTGACACATGGCCCGGCACCGGCGCGCGCACGCTGCGCCTTCCCGGCTTTCCGAATGTCGTTGGCATGATTTGTTACGAAGTCATCTTCCCGGAGGCTGCATCGTCCGAGCCGCGCCCTCGCTGGCTGCTGAATGTGTCGAACGACGCGTGGTTCACAGACGACGGCGCGGAGATGCATCTGGCGCAGGCGCGGATGCGATCCATCGAACAGGGGTTGCCGATGGCCCGGTCGACGCCGACCGGGATTAGTGCGGTGATCGACCCATGGGGCCGGGTCACAGCCGCCCTAGAGCGGCATGTCGCTGGTCGGATCGTTGCGAGGCTGCCCGTGGCGAGACCAGAAACGCCGTTCGCGAAGATAGGGACGCCGCTTCCCCTCGGTCTCGCGCTTTTCTGCCTGACGGTTGCGCTTTGTTTACCGGTCCGCCGCCATTAGAACCATTCCGGTTGCAGTTACCGTGGGAATGGATCGAAAGTGGCAGAGGACGCTGACGCTTATGCGGCCAGACGTTTGGCAAGCGCACGACGTGCGGCGCGCCTGACGAACGCAGACCTCGCGCGCGACCTAGGTGTTAGCGCGGAACAGGTCCGCAAATACGAAAAGGGTACGAACCGCATTACCGTCGCCCGGCTCGTGGCGCTCGCGAATGTGTTGGAGAAACCAGTCGACTGGTTTTTGCCACCCGAGACTGAGACCGCGCTGCGCGAGCCGCAGGCGAGTTATGTCGCCGCAACCGACGGACAGACCGATCGCCTTCTGCGCGCCTTCCAAAGCCTGCCCAAGGACAAGCGCGAGCCGCTGATCGACGAGATCGAAGAGCGCGCGGAAAACATATAAGGAAAGCTTTATATCTGCCTTGCGCGCCTATCTGGCGGCCGATAGTGACAAGAGGAAATCCAGCTTCCTGCACAATCGACTTTCTGAAGGCGAGACCGGCCATGGCCCGCACCGATTATCTGTTTACCAGCGAAAGCGTGTCCGAGGGACACCCCGACAAGGTCTCGGACCAGATTTCGGACGCGGTCGTCGATCTCCTGATCGGAAAAGACCCCGAAGCGCGCGTCGCCTGCGAAACGCTTGTCACGACGAACCAGATCACCCTGGGCGGCGAAATTCGCTGCGCTGGCATGGTGGATGGCAGCGATAAGATAACCGAGGCTGGGAATGCCGAAATTGAAGACGTGGCGCGCGCTGCCGTAAAGCAGATCGGCTATGAGCAGGACGGCTTCGACTGGCAAACGGCTGGTTTCACAAACCACCTGCATGGCCAGTCGTCCGACATCGCGCAGGGTGTCGATGCGGGCGATGCCGGCTCCAACAAGGACGAGGGTGCCGGCGACCAAGGTATCATGTTCGGCTACGCCTGCGACGAGACCGACGACCTGATGCCCGCGACGCTGCACTATTCGCATCGCATTCTGGAGCGCCTAGCGGAGGACCGCCATTCGAGCGCGAAGCCGTTCCTAGAGCCGGATTCGAAAAGTCAGGTTACGCTGCGCTACGCCGACCGTCGTCCCGTCGAGGCGACGGCGCTCGTCGTTTCGACCCAGCATGCGCCGGGCTACCATGAGGGCGTGAAGGGCGAAGAGCTCGCCGACTATGTCCGCGGTGTGTTCCGCGACGTGCTTCCGGACGGCTACGTCACAGACAAGACCGTCATGCACATCAATCCGACCGGCAA
>JBAUIQ010000040.1:0-1689 GCA_049683075.1 Pacificimonas sp. | reverse complement strand
CTTTGAACGGGGCGTCGCCGGTCAGATACATAGCGACCGTCTGCGCAAACCGGTCCCGCGCGTCGGAGATCCACGCTGGCAGATCTTCCCACACCTCCTTGTAATTTTTGCGGCTGGAGACGACGCGCCCCGGATCTTTGCCACCCGACAATTGCCAGTAGGCAACGGCAATCACATCCTGCGGGGCGACATTCGGGATCGCGCCGTCTTCGGCCATCCATGCGAGCAGCGCCAACTGGTCGGCATAGCCGTCTGCGATCTTGCGCTGCGCGGGAATGCCACCGGTTTTGTAGTCGGCGACCGCAAGCCCGCTCGCGTGACCGAAAACGATGTCCGCAGTGCCGGTCAGGGTCACGCCGTTTGTGGAAAGGCCGCCCTTTTCTTCGATCGCCGCGATTTGCCAGCCATCGGACTTACGCGCCTCGATCTCCTCCGTCGCCCAAGCGACCATCCGATCAACGCGAGGTCGCCATAACGCCGCGAGAAGAGGGTGGTCGCTATAATCTTTCAGCACTGAATCGATCGCGACCGCCCGCGCAGTTTCGTCTGTGAAAGCTCCGTCTTTCGCGAGCCGCTCCATCACCGCATGGACCATCGTCCCACGTTCCGCCGCGCCCGCATCCTGCCCGAGTGGATCGAGCGCACGTAGCCTCAGCATTTCACCCGCATAGATTTGATAAGGATCGGCGCGCAGGATCTCGACGCGCGTCACGCTGATCCGTTTCGGTCGATCTGCGACCGGCGGACGTTCCTGTGGGCGCGTTGCGGGAATCCGCTCCGCGCTCATGTCGATCGCCGCCGCGAACCGCTCCAGTTCGTCGTCCCTTCGGAAGTCTTCACCGAGAAGCGCCTGCAGCCGCAACCAAAACCGCGACGGCACACGCGGCGCACTGGCATCACGCCGTGACCTTGTCAGAAGCACGTCGGAGGCGCCGCAAGCCTCCGCGAAATCATGAGCCGCCAGTGAGACCGAGCGGTCCGGAAGTGGCAGGCCGAGTGCACGCCGGACCTTCGGCGGCAACCACGGATCGAGCGTGCGCTCCGACGGCCACACCCCCTCGTTCAGTCCGCCGAGGATCATGATATCAGACCGTTGCAACCTTGCTTCCAGAAGGCCGAGGATCGAAAGCCGCGGATGTGTACCGTAAAGCGGCCGGACCGCGACGCGCGCCAGCAGCGCCGCGAGAAGCGATGGCAGGTCTGCCGACGGCACGACGCCGCCCTTCCCGCCGTGCTCCTCCAGGTCGGCGATCAGGTCCGCCGCCGCGCGCCCTGATTGCTCGTCCCAGAACCTTTCGGTCGATAGAGCGGCGACCGCTTCTCGTAGGACGCCCGCCACTTCGGCGAGGTCGGCCGTCCGTCGCCGCTGGAACAGTCGTGCGATCGGCCGCAAGTGCACGGCAACTTCGTCGAACCAGTCAACAAGGGCGCGCGTCGCCACTTCATCCTTGGGCCGGGCAGTCCATATGCGATTCCTGACAGCCTGAAGTCCGCGCGCCGGACGGACTCCCCGAAGCTTCAGGTCGAGCGCCCTCACCTTGCCAAGCCAGGCGGCGCGGCCTTCGCCGGGTCCGGTCAGGGGATGTTTCAGGAATGCGAGCAATTCGACCGGCGCAAAGCCGCTCGCGGCTGCTTCAATCAGAAGCCGCAGCCACGTGCCCGGCGGCGCCAGAGACAGCGGCGTACCGG
>JBAUIQ010000039.1:0-10758 GCA_049683075.1 Pacificimonas sp. | reverse complement strand
ACCGTGTCCTTGTCGAGATCGGTCGTCAGCTGCTCGGTGACGCGCTCCAGCCGGCTCTCGGTGTAGCGCATGGCGGCGGCGGCATCTGGATCCTGCGAGCCGAAATTGCCCTGCCCGTCGATCAGCGGGACGCGCATCGACCAGGGCTGCGCCATGCGGACGAGCGCGTCGTAGATCGCGCTGTCGCCATGCGGGTGATATTTACCCATGACATCGCCGACGATGCGCGCGGATTTGCGGTAGGGACGACCCGCGACATAGCCGTTCTCGAAGGCGGCGTAGAGAATGCGGCGGTGGACGGGTTTCAGACCGTCGCGCACGTCGGGAAGCGCGCGCGAAACGATCACGCTCATGGCGTAATCGAGGTAGCTGGTCTTCATTTCCTCGGTGATGGAAATGGGGCGAATATCGTCGTCGCCGCCACCGAATGTTGGTGTGTTTTCGTCCAAGGGTCAGCCTGTTCCGGATGTCAGTGAAATCTGGCTGTAACCTTTAGCTCGGGCGCACCCGGAAAGCGAGTCCGGAGGGGGTGTTCCCGCTTAGGTCGTCAGGCCGTCAAACAGTTGCTCGATCTTGGCGAATTGCTCGTCCCGGCCGTAAGCTTTGGCGGCGCCATCCGGCAGGTCCGGAAGCCGTCCTTTCGCGCGTTCGGAGAGCTTGCCGGACAGCCAGTTCGCAATGACGGCCGGGTCGTTCGACACGAGACCGAGATCGGCGCTTTCGATGATCTTCGCCGCCTCGCCTTCGGTTTGGCCGTGGCAGAGGATTGGCCGCCGGGCGCCTGCATATTCGTAGAGCTTTCCCGCAACGACGTGCTTCTCGCCTTCGGTATCAAAGCGGAGAAGGAGGAGGATGTCTGCCGCTCTTTCGATCCGCAGAACCTCGGCACGCGGGATGGGCGGATGCGCTTCGACGAGATGCGCGACGCCCGCCGTCTCCGCCAGCCGCAGGGCGACATGCGCATCCTCGCCATAGAATCGGACGACGATGCCATCCGCCGCCGCACCCATCTGCGCCAGCGCCGCGAACAGGGGCTCTGGCGACCGGCGCCCGCCATAGGTCGAGCCGGCGTGGATAATGGACAGTTTGTCCGGGACCAGCGGTTCCGGACCGGCAAGCCCGTCGAAGTCGGTCGGATCGAATCCGTTGGCGGCGTGCACGACGGGCTTCCCGTAACGCTTGCCGAGCCGCGCCGCCGTGCCCGCCGTCACGGCGACGATAGCGTCCGCATCACGCAGTGCGCGCCGTTCAAGCCAGCGCTCCGCGAACTCGATGACCGGCTGTGGCTCGCCATAAAGATTGTCGGACCAGAGATCGCGCAGCTCGGCGACATGCGGGATCTGGGCGTCTTTCGACAGCCGCGCGGCAACTAGGTGCGAACTGTGTGGCGGCCCGGTCGAGAAGAGGATGTCCGGCCGCCAGGTGCGGATCATCTCGCCGCCTGCTTTCACCGCGGGATCGATCCATGTGACGTGCGGGTCAGGGAGATATTGCAGCTTCCACCACAGCGCACGAAGACCTCGCGCGGCTTCGTGACCGCCGCTGCCGCCATCACCGGTCTTCTGATCGGCCTCCGTCATCGGCGCACTTCGCCCGCGCCGGACGTAAGAGACATGCGTGATCCGCTCTGGATCGATTTCCGGATCGACTGCCGCCGGGAACTGCAAGTTCTCCGCCGCGAGTACCCGAACATCATGTCCCGCCTCGATCAGAAACCGCGCGAATTTCGGCGCGCGCACGGTGGCGGTCGGGGCATTGGGCGGAAACAGGCCAGTGACGATCAGGATGCGCATCGCCGCCGCTCCTAGGACGCAACCGCACTCAATGGAACGCCGCGCTGGCAAATCCGCCGCCGCCATCATAACTCACACCTCATGACAGACCCCATCCACATCGTCGGCGGCGGCATGGCCGGTTCCGAAGCCGCTTGGCAGCTTGCCGAGGCAGGCGTCCCCGTCGTCTTGCATGAAATGCGCGGCGTCGAGCCAACAGACGCGCACAAAACGGATGGCCTCGCCGAGCTCGTCTGCTCGAACAGCTTTCGTTCCGACGATCATACGGCCAACGCGGTCGGCGTCCTGCATGAGGAAATGCGCCGCCTCGGCTCACTCATCATGCGGGCCGCGGATACCGCGCGGGTGCCCGCCGGGTCAGCGCTCGCCGTCGATCGAGACATTTTCTCGGCCGAAGTCACCGACGCGCTCACCGCGCATTCGAATGTCGAAATCAGGCGCGAGATCGTCGACCGACTGCCTGGCCCGGACGAGGGCCAGTGGATCATCGCGACAGGGCCGCTGACACACAGCAGACTTGCCGAAGACATCGTCGCGCTGACGGGCGAGGACCAACTCGCCTTCTTCGACGCGCTCGCGCCCATCGTCCACCACGACAGCATCCATTTCGATACCGCCTGGTACCAGTCGCGTTGGGATAAGGGTGACGGGAAGGACTATATCAACTGCCCGCTGGACGCAGACCAATATGAGGCGTTCATCGACGCGCTTCTTCAGGCGGACAAGACCGTCTTCAAGGACTGGGAAGAGTCGACGCCCTATTTCGAGGGCTGCATGCCGATCGAGGTGATGGCGTCACGCGGGCGCGAGACGCTGCGCTTCGGCCCGATGAAACCCGTCGGCCTTACCAACCCGAAGACCGGCAAGCGCGCTCATGCCGTCATCCAGCTAAGGCAGGACAACGCACTCGGCACACTATGGAATATCGTCGGTTTCCAGACCAAGATGAAGCATGGCGAACAGGTGCGCGTCTTTCGCACCATCCCGGGTCTCGAAGATGCCGAATTCGCAAGGCTGGGCGGCCTGCACCGCAACACTTTCATCAAATCGCCAACGCTGCTCGACGAAACGCTGCGGCTGAAGGCGCGCCCGAACGTCCGCTTCGCCGGACAGATAACGGGCTGCGAAGGCTATATCGAAAGCGCGGCTGTCGGTCTGATGGCGGCTCGCTACACGGCGGCGGACGCTCGGGGGCTGTCGCCGGTCCTGCCGCCGGTGACGACGGCGCATGGCGCACTCCTGTCCCACATCACGGGCGGCGCGGACGCGGAGACCTTCCAGCCTATGAACGTCAATTTCGGCCTGTTTCCGCCGCTCGCGCAGAAGCATCACAAGAAGGAGCGGAAGGCGCTCTACTGTGCGCGGGCGCTCACTGACATGGATGAGTGGATCGGGCACCGGGCGGCGGCGTAAAGGTAGCTCGATCGGGGGAGATGTGCAGTTCCAAGAACTTCATCATCCCGAGCGAAGTCGAGGGACCGCGCAATGTTGCTGCAGTGCCGTCAGCGCGTCCCTCGACTTCGCTCGGGATGATGACATTGGTTGGATTGCGTGGACGTATGTGAGCTAACTTACGCCGTCTCTCACAATTTCCCCCTCCGGATAAACCCGCGTCACCCGCACCCGTGCAACACCATCGCTCTCCATGTCGAGAAGCTGCGCGGCACGCCGCGACAAGTCTATGATCCGACCGTCCGCGAAAGGCCCCCGGTCGTTCACGCGCACAATAATACGTCGGTCATTGTCGAGATTTTCAACCTCGACCCAGCTGGGTAACGGCAATGTCGGATGCGCGGCGCTAACCGCATTCTGGTCGAACCGCTCGCCATTCGCCGTCGGCTTTCCGTGAAAGTTCGGACCGTACCAGCTGGCCATCCCCGTCTCGCGATAGTCGCGGTCGTCATAGGGAACGTAGGTGCGGCCGCGAATTGTGTATGGCTTGCCGATCTTGACGGACCCGTCTCCCACCTTGGCAAACCCGCCCTGCGGCGTCCCGCCTGCGCAGGCGGTCAGGCTAAGGGCGGGAAGCGCCCACAATATCGCCCAGCGTCCCGACCGAAATTGCGTAGTAGTTGGAGCAGTTATAGCCCAGAAGCGCGCGATAATTGCCATAAGCGAGATAGGCATCCGTCCCCGGTCCATCGACTTCGATCAGACTAGCGAGCGTATCGTCCGATGGGAATCCCTTCCCGCCTTGCGCCGTAATTCCCATGGCCTTCCAGTCCGATACGGGCAGCATCCGGCTATGCTTCGCATAGACGCGGACGCACTCTTCGGCCGGTTCGGTCCGGGCGACGCTTGCGCGGTCGAAACCGGATGGCAGGCTGACCTTCGTTCCCCACGGCGCGCCCGGGGTCCAGCCATAGGCCCGCAGATAGGCGGCGATGGAGCCGACCGTATCGGCATAGCTGCCCCAGATGTTCGCCTTTCCATTGCCATCGAAGTCAACGGCGTGGTTGCGATAGCTTGTCGGCAGGAATTGCGGATTGCCGAGCGCTCCGGCCCAGCTGCCGATCATCTGCTGGCGCCGCGCCTGACCTTCATCGATCATCTGCAATGCCGCGATCAACTCGCGCGTGAACAGCTCCTCACGCCGCCCGTCGAAGGCGAGCGTCGCCAGCGAGCGCAGCGCATCGAAATTGCCGGTGTAGCCGCCGTAATTCGTCTCCATGCCCCAGATCCCGAGGATGATGTCGCCCGGAACGCCATATTCGGCCTCAGCGCGTTCCAAGACATCATCCAGCTCGACGACCAGCCGCTTGCCCGGATCGATGCGCGTAGCGGTCAGGCGTCGCTGGAGATATCCGGGCAGGATCGGCGTGTTCGTAACACGGTTCACCGGCTGTTGACGGTCGAGAGAGACCACACGCGGATTGTAGGTAAGGCCCGCCAGTTCGCGGTCGAGCGTCTCCGCGCTGACGCCCGCATCGAGTGCCTTCTGGCGAAAACCCGCCAGCCAGTTCTGAAAGCCAGTCGCCGCATCGCTGCGCGCGGCGCGATTCGGATCGATGTCGACTGTCGGCGTCGATGCCTGCGCCAGCTGGATCGGCGCGTTGACCGTCGGCGCGTCGGCTGACTGGGCAGTGATGGACATAAGTGCGGCGGCGGCAAGGAGCGGAAATATCATGTGAAACGATATAGCGCGTACCGACTGCATTTACAGTGAACGGCCCACATCGCTAAAGCGCTTCGTCCGACGCCGGGCACCGCGCACCGGGCAGGTGGCAGAGCGGTTGAATGCACCAGTCTTGAAAACTGGCGTGGGTGCAAGCCCACCGTGGGTTCGAATCCCACCCTGCCCGCCAGCGACCCGGCCCTTTTCGCTTGATCGCGGAACAGTCCGCCCCACCTCCATGTTCGACAGGAAAGACATGGCAGGAGAGCGGCGGCAATGGCCGACGGCGAACAAGAGACGAGCGACCATATAAAGATGCAGGTTGCCAATGCCCGCAGCGAAGATGCGGGCAAGGGCATTGCGCGCCTTCCAAAGGCGACGATGGCGAAGCTCGGAATTGGCGATGGCACGCCGATCGAGATCACCGGCGACCGGGTGACGACGGCGATTGCGGTCGATCCTTATCCGGAGGACGAGGGCATCGACGTCGTACGGCTCGACGGCCTGCTGCGCGCCAATGCTGGCGTCACCTCCGGTGAGATGGTTCAGATCGCGGTCGCCGAAGTGAAGGCCGCGACCAAGGTCGTCTTCGCACCCGCGCAGAAAGAACTGCGGCTCAATGGGCCGACCGAAGGTTTGAAGCGCTTCTTCGCGGGGCGGCCACTGTCCCCTGGCGATGTCGTTGCCACCGTTGGTCGCCAGAACGTGCAACTCGATCCGCGCATGCCGCCCGAGATGCGGGAGCAAATCGCGCGCAAGGCCTATGGCCTGCAGGAAATCCGCCTCGTCGTCGTCTCCGCTGCGCCTGCTGGCATCGTCACAATCGACGAGAATACCGAGGTCGAGCTGCGCTCCGAATATGAGCGCGCCAAGGAAAGCCGTCGTATCGACGTCACTTATGACGACATCGGCGGTCTCGGCGACACGATCGATCAGGTGCGCGAGATGGTCGAGCTGCCGCTCCGCCATCCCGAATTGTTCCAGCGCCTCGGCGTCGATCCGCCCAAGGGCGTTTTGCTGCATGGCCCGCCGGGAACCGGCAAGACACGCCTAGCCCGAGCGGTGGCGAACGAATCCGAGGCGCACTTCCTGCAGATCGCCGGGCCGGAAATTATCGGCGGCGGATATGGGGAGAGCGAGAAGCGCCTGCGCGAAATTTTCGAGGAGGCGGACCAGAACGCGCCCTCGATCATCTTCATTGATGAGATCGACTCCATCACGCCGAAGCGCGACGAAGCGCGGGGCGAGATGGAGCGACGGCTGGTTGCGACGCTCCTCACCCTGATGGACGGCATCTCGCCGCGCCAGAACACGGTCGTGATCGCGGCGACCAATCGCCCGGATTCCATCGACGAGGCGCTGCGGCGTCCCGGTCGCTTCGATCGGGAGATCGTCATCGGCGTCCCCGATCAGAGGGGGCGCCGAGAAATTCTCGGCATCCATACGCGCGGGATGCCGCTCGCCGACGACGTCAATCTCGATGAACTGGCCCGCACGGCTTATGGCTTCGTGGGTGCCGACATCGCAGCGCTGGCGCGGGAAGCGGCCATCGAGGCGCTGCGCCGGATGCTGCCGGAGATCGACCTCGACGAAGATGCGATCCCGCCCGAAATTCTCGAAAAACTCGACGTTAAGCGTGCGGACTTCATGTGTGCACTTAAGCGGGTTCAGCCCTCCGCCCTTCGCGAGATCATGATCCAGGCCCCCGACGTCGAATGGGACGATGTCGGCGGACTCGACAGTGTTCGCGAGCGATTACGCGAGGGTATCGAGCTGCCGCTGAAGCATCCGGACGCCTTCCGCCGTCTCGGTATTGAACCAGCGTCCGGTTTCCTGTTCTACGGTCCCCCGGGCACCGGCAAAACGATGCTGGCCAAGGCCGTCGCTAAGGAAGCGGAAGCGAACTTCATTTCGACCAAGTCCTCGGACCTGCTTTCCAAATGGTATGGCGAATCGGAACAGCAGGTCAGCCGCCTGTTCGCCCGCGCCCGGCAGGTGTCGCCTGCGATCATCTTCATCGACGAGATCGACAGCCTCGCTCCCGCGCGCGGCGGCAGCCTCGGCGAACCGCAGGTGACCGAACGGGTGGTCAACACGATCCTCGCCGAAATGGATGGTCTGGAGGAGAGTAACGGCGTTGTCGTCATTGGCGCGACCAACCGGCCGACCCTCCTCGATCCCGCACTGCTGCGTCCGGGACGCTTCGACGAACTCATCTATATCCCGTTGCCCGATGAAGGCGGCCGCGAGAAGATTTTGCGCATCCAGACGCAGAAGATGCCGATGGCCGGCGGCCCAGAGGGGATCGACTTCGCGGGTCTTGCCGCCAAAACGCCGCGCTACACCGGTGCCGACCTAAATGATCTGGTCCGCCGTGCGGGGCTCGAAGCGTTGCGCCGCGAGGTGAAGGAAGGCGTCCACGCCGAGGTCACCCAAGCCGACTTCGACGCTGCGCTAGAAGAAAGCCGCGCCTCTGTGACCGAAGAGACGGAGCGCGATTACGAGAAAATGGAGGGTCATCTGAAACAGGACGCCTCTGCGCTGACGGGGATCGGATTCCAGATGCCAGCGATCGAGAGTTAGATGTTCGGGGACTTGTATCAGCATCAGCGCGTCCCTCGACTTCGCTCGGGATGAAGAAACTGGTCTGATGACTTCATAACTTGGACGCTGTCATACCCTAACCTCCTCATCCCGAGCGAAGTCGAGGGACGCGCTGATGTCGCCATACCCGCCCACCCTTTTTGTCAGACGCGCATCACACCGATAACCGCCATACTCCCGCCCCATGGAAACCTTCAGCTTCGGCAAGATCGCCGCGCGCCTTTCGGAGGCCGTCGACCTCGACAAACCCGCCATCCTGCAGGGCGATCATGTCCTGTCATGGCGGGATTTCGATGCCCGCACCGATGCGCTGGCAGCTGCATTTGCGGAGGGCGGCGCGGTGCCGGGCGACAAGGTTGCGCACTTGATGCGGAACAGCGCCGCCTATCTCGAAACCACCTGGGCGGCGTTCAAGGCGCGCCTCGTGCACGTCAACGTTAACTATCGCTACACCGGCGAAGAGCTGTTCTACATCCTCGACAATTCCGACAGCGCGGTCGTCGTGCATGACCCAGAGTTCACGCCGCTGATCGAGGAGCTGAAAACGCGCCTCACCAAGGTGAAGCTGTTCCTGGAAGTTGGCTCGTCGTTCGAAGACGCCGCCACAAGCGGCAAGCCCGCGCCGCCCGCAGAGCACGCGCCGGACGACATGCTGTTCATCTACACGGGCGGCACGACTGGCCACCCGAAGGGCGTGATGTGGGACCAGGGCGACATCTGGCAGTTGATGGGCGCGGGCGCATCGGGAACGCCCGGCGACACGCCGACCCCGACGATGGATGACCTGCTCGAGAAGGTGCGCACCGGCGAGATGCGCCGTCTGATGGTGTTGCCGCCCCTGATGCACGGGTCGGGCTATCTCGTCGGCATCTATACGCTGGCGCTCGGGGGCAGCGTCGTTCTCGTCGAAGGCAAGAGCTTCGATTCCGCCGAGACGATCCGCTCGGTGGGGCGACATCGCCCGAACTGGGCGGTCATCGTTGGCGACGCCTTTGCTCGTCCCATCCTGAAAACGCTCGACGAGGACGGCGGCGATATCTCGCCCCTTCAAATCATTATCTCGTCCGGCACCATGTGGTCGCCGGAGGTGAAGGCCGGCCTCTTACGTCACAACCCCGACATGCTGCTCCTCGACGCGCTGGGCTCGTCGGAAAGTCTCGGCATGGGCATGTCGATCACGGCGAAGGACAATGTAGGCGCGCCGACGAAGTTCGAACATGACCCCAACACCATCGTCGTTGACGAGGACATGAAGCCAATTTCAGCGGGCGACCCGCGCGAAGGCCGTATCGCCCGCGGCGGCCTGATTCCGCGCGGCTATTATGCCGACGAGGCCAAGTCGGCGGCGACGTTCCTGGAGATCGACGGCCAGCGCTATTCGCTGGCGGGCGACCATGCGCGGGTCGAGGCCGATGGCACCATCACGCTCCTCGGGCGCGGCAACCAGTGCATCAATACCGGCGGCGAGAAGGTCTTCCCGGAGGAGGTCGAGGAAAGCCTAAAGACCCATCCCGCCATCGACGACGCCCTCGTCTTCGGGGTGGCGGACGAAAAATGGGGGCAGGCCGTCACCGCCGTCGCGCATGCCGCAAAGCCCGTCGACCCGCACGACCTGATCGCGCACGTCAAATCACACCTCGCCGCCTACAAGGCGCCGAAGCATATCTATCTTGTCGACGAGGTGCCGCGCGCGCCCAATGGCAAGGCGGACTATGCCCGTGCGAGGGAGATGTTCGCGCGGGGCTGAAGCCCGCTTACTTCTTACCCAGCGAGATGTTGCCGAAGCGCTTGTTGAAGCGCGCGAGGCGACCGCCGGTGTCCATCAGACGCTTGTTGCCGCCGGTCCATGCCGGATGTGACGAACTGTCGATCTCGAGCTTCAGCGTGTCGCCTTCCTTGCCCCAGGTCGAGCGGGTCTGGTAGGTCGTGCCGTCGGTCATCTCGACGTTGATCATGTGATAATCGGGGTGAATTTCGGACTTCATCTAAACACTCCATGGGCGTCGCCGATTGCAGACCGGCACGCATTCGTCTGGAAATCGCAGCAATGTGCGGAAGCGGCCCACATACGGTCGGGCCGCCCGCCTTGCAACCCGCTCACGCGCCCGCTAGCTGCGGCGGCAGGTGGTGCCCGCCTTCATCGGTGGGAGAATAGGGAAGCCGGTGTGAATCCGGCGCTGTGCCCGCAACTGTCAGCGGACCCGTCACTCGCCAAATGCCACTGGAGCGCCCGCGCTCCGGGAAGGCGGCGAGAGGGCAATGTCCGTCAGCCAGGAGACCTGCCACCGACGATCGTCCATGCCCGGCCGGGTCCAGCCTGCGGTATGTGAGGACTGCGTCCTTTTTCTGGGCGGGGGCTTTCACTGCGGCGACATTCAACTGTCGTCGCAGGAAAGGCCCGTAATATGCTGAGTAAACATTCGAATCTCGTCGCCGTCATAGTGGCGGCGCTGCCCGCGTGCGCGTTCGCACAGGCGGACGAGCAGATCGTCGTCACGGCCGCCCGGACCCCGGTCCCCTTGGCGGATGTCGCCGCAAGCCTGTCCGTGATCGACGAAACCATCATCGAGGCGGTCGACGTTCCGCAGGTCGTCGATCTCCTGCGCCTCGCACCCGGCGTCTCGATCAGCCGCAGCGGCCCGACGGGCGCGCAGACGCAGGTTCGCCTGCGCGGGGCCGAGGCCAATCACACGCTCGTCTTCGTCGACGGCATCGAAGCCAACGACCCCGCGTCCGGCAACGAATTCCGCTGGGAATTCCTGTCGGCCGAGGGTGTCGAACGCGTCGAACTGTTGCGCGGCCCGCAATCCGCCCTCTGGGGCTCCGAAGCGCTGGCCGGGGTCGTCGCGGTCGAGACATTCGCGGCGGGCGAAGGCACCAGCGCCTTCGGCAGCGCGCAATATGGCAGCTTCGATACGCTGGAAGTGAGCGCAGGGCTTGCGGACGGCGGCGACGACCATGGCGTATCGCTCCTCGGCAGCTGGTACGACACGGACGGCATCGATGGCTTCGCACGAGGCCCGGTCGAGCGCGATGGCTTCGACAGCCTCAACCTGACGGCAAAGGCGCATCTCGATCCGGGCGCGACCGGGCGCCTGTCGCTCGTCGCGCGCTATTCCGAGAACGACAGCAAATTCGACGGCAACGACCCGGTTACCTTCCAGCGGGCGGACACCGCGAACGCCAGCGAGCACCGCGCCTTCGCCGTGCGCGGCGCGGCGGCCTTCACAATATTGGATACACTTC
>JBAUIQ010000038.1:0-1710 GCA_049683075.1 Pacificimonas sp. | reverse complement strand
GCCTTGCCCGGCACATCGGTACCAAGGATGAACTCAAGCGGGCCAACGAGCGCCCGGCAGGTGTCACCCGCGTTACCAAGTCCGACGAACAGGAGGACAAATGATGAAAGACCTTCAACTCAAACCGAAAACCTGGGTTGTTATCGCCGATGGCGAAAAGGCGTTGTTCACCGTCAACCGTGGCGATGCGGAATATCCGCATCTCGACGTGTTCCGCGAGGAGGAGCAGGACAACCCGCCGACCCGTGAGCAGGCTGCGAACCGTCCGGGCCGCTTCAACGACGGGCCGAATGTCCATCGTTCCGCCGTCGCCGATACCGACTGGCACCAGTTGGCCAAGGACCGGTTCGCCAAGGAGCTGGCCGATATCCTCTACAAAAAGGCCCATGCCGGCCAGTTCGACGAAATCGTCATCGCCGCCGACCCTTCGACTTTGGGCGAGTTGCGCAAGGAACTGCACAGTACCGTCACTGACAGGATCGTGGCCGAGCTGGACAAGGATCTGACCAATCATCCGCTCGACAAAATCGAGAAGATGCTCGCTTGGCAACGCCCCGACACCTTCGACAGGGATCTGTGACATGAGCGATACGAAACGCGCCCGAACCGATCCAGAGGCGCAATTCTGGGATCAACTCGACGGTCATACCGCCGGAATGCTGGGCGTGACAGGCTCCGGCCAGCACCTGCAACCGATGACGCATTTCACGTCGCGGGACGAGAAGGCGCTGTATTTCTTCTCCAGCCGCTCCAGCGATCTGGTCGCGGCGATCACGCCCGGCGCGACGGCGCTCTATACCTATGTGGCCAAGGACCACGATTATCATGCGTGCATGAAGGGCAAACTGAGCATTTCGAACGATCCCGCGCTGATCGAGAAGTTCTGGTCGCCGATCGTCGGTGCATGGTTTGCGGATGGCAAATCCGATCCCGATCTGGCCCTGCTGCGGCTGGAGCTTGAGGACGCCGCCATCTGGGCCTCCACCGATTCGACGCTCAAGTTCGGATGGGAGATCGCAAAGGCGAACGTGACCGACAGCTCCGATCCCGATGTCGGCGTCAGCAACCATATCTGGTTCCGGCAAGTCGCCTGATCCTTCAAGGGACCGGTTCGCGCCGGTCCCTTTTCAAATGAGCGACGCCGCGCGAATATCCTCGACGAAATGCGGCCACGCGCGCTCCCGCTCCAGATCGGGCAAACGCAACAACGCCGCCGGATGCACGGTAAATCGCACAACGGTCCCGTCGCCCTCGACGACGAGCTGCTGTCGCAAGTCACGCATCGTGCCGGACCGTCCGGTCAGTGCCCGCGCGGCGCTCAAGCCAAGCCCGAGAATGACCCGCGGCTTCACAAAGCTCCGCTCGCGGTCCAGCCAGAACCGGCATGTCTCGATCTCGCTCACGTCGGGCGACTGGTGGATCCGCCGCTTGCCGCGCACGGTGAATTTGAAATGCTTGACCGCATTGGTCATGTAGGTCGCGGCACGATCCACCCCGGCCTCCACCAGCGCCCGGTCGAGCAATTGCCCCGCCGGTCCGACGAAGGGCCGTCCGGACAGATCCTCGCGGTCTCCCGGCTGCTCGCCCACGATCATCAGGCGTGCATCCTGCGGCCCGTCGCCGAACACCGTCGATGTCGCATCGCAATGCAGCGGGCAGCGCGTGCATCCGGCAGCGGCCGCCTTCACGCCCTCCAGCGTATCCCATTCC
>JBAUIQ010000037.1:0-4568 GCA_049683075.1 Pacificimonas sp. | reverse complement strand
GGCGGGCACCGATTGTGGCTTTTCGACGTTCGCCGGCTTCGGGACTGTCGACGAGGATATTGTCTGGGCCAAGCTGTCTTCGCTGGTCGAAGGCGCAGCTATTGCTAGCGTGCGGGCATGACAGGCGGGCGCTGGTCGACTTTCGCCTCGAGGCTTCGCTCTGCAGAGCCGATTCTGGCAACCTGGGTCAAGACCCCGCATCCGCACGTCGTGGAGGTGCTGGCTTTGTCCGAGCTGGACGCGTTGGTGCTCGATGCCGAGCATGCGCCTTTTGGTCGCGCGGCTCTCGATGCGTGCATCCTTGCTGCGCGAGCAACCGACATGCCGGTGCTTGTACGGCCCGCAGCGAACAATCCCGCAGCGATCCTGCAGTCCCTCGATGGCGGCGCGCTGGGTGTCGTTATCCCACATGTGTGCAGCGCGAAGGAGGCAGCCGCTGCGGTTAAGGCCTGTCGTTACGAACCGGGCGGTCGGGGTTTTGCGGGAAGCACGCGGGCGGCTGGATATACGACGAAGGGCATGGCGGCACATCGGTCGACCTCAGGCGAGCCGTTGGTAATCGCCCAGATCGAAGATGTAGAAGCGTTGGACGATCTTTCTGGCATCTGTTCGACCGAGGGGCTCGATGCCGTCTTCGTGGGCCGCGCGGACCTGACCGTATCTCTGGAGGCGGCGAGCCCTGACGACAAAAGAGTGGTTGAGGCGGTTGAGGGCGTATGCGCCGCTGCGCGCGATGCCGGCCTTCCCGTCGGCATGTTCCTTGGGCGAGCCAGCGATATGGCGATGTGGCGTGAACGCGGCACTGACTTCTTCTTCCTTCAATCCGACCAGGAATTTCTGCTTGCGGGCGCTAAACGGTTGGTCGAAAGCGTCGAACTCTAAGCCGGCTTGGCGGCAATGGCTTCCTCTTCGGCTTCGGCAACACGGCGGGCGTCCAGGGTTTCGCGCGTGGTGTCGTATGTTTCCTTCGTCACCCGCAACATGCCGTAGAAGATGGCGGCGACCAGACCGGGGATCGTCGACAGGACGAACGCTCCCGCCAAGGCCATGAGGACTGGCTGCGCGATCTCACCCACCCGCGCATTGTCGGGGAAGGCGATGATGGTCAGAACCCAGCCCGCCAAAGCGGTGCCAATGGCCTGGTCGACCCTCGCAAACAATGTTCTTGCCGCGTAGAGGATGCCTTCCTGTCGCAGCCCGTATTTAACCTCGTTCTCGTCTGCGATGTCTGCGAGCGCCGAATAGACGGTCGTGGTCATAACGCTGTACGGAGCGTGCTGCAGCACCGAGAACGCAATCAGGGTATACAAAAGCCCCGGCGTATCGGCGGTGAGGATGCCGAGATATCCGAGGGCCAGCGGCAAAGCGGGACCGATGCAGTACAGGATCACCGCGAACATTCCGGTCCATCTCTTGTCGAACCGATCATGCAGGCGGGTGACCGCGAAAACGCCGAACAGATAACCAACGAAGCTGCCGATTGCGAAAAAGCTGATCTGAGTGTTGCTGATCTGCCAGAAGAAGCTTGCAGAATAGAACCACAATCCGGCGCGCACTCCGGTCATCAGGGACAGGAAGAACATACCGATCAACAGGACGACATAGTTGCGGTTCGAACAGGCCCTGATGAAATCGCGAAAGAATTCGACCGGACCGAATTTGGGTGTGTCCGGCGCTGCTTGCGGCAGGGACGGAATGAACTTTTTCGTCGAGAGTGCCGAGATCGTGCAGAATAGGATGATGAGCGCTGCGAAACTGATGCCGAATTCATCGTATCGCGACGGGTCGAGAGCGCCGTTGCTGAATTCCTCTGTCGTGCGAAAAAACCACGCAAAAGACAAGACCCACCCCAGCGTGTCACCGATCCAAAGGAAGAAGGTGTTGTACGCCATGATACTGGAGCGACCGAGATAATCGTCAGACAGTTCGCCCCCCAGCGCCATGTGCGGCGTGTGATAGAGCGACATGCATTGCAGGAGGAGCACGTTGAAGCCGGTAAGCCAGACGAGCTGCCACATGCCGGTCAGCGCTTCGGGCGGATTGAACAGGAAGTAGAAGCAAATCGCGCCCGGCAGGATCGAGGCGAATAGAAAGGGATGGCGCCGACCGATCCTGGTCCGGACGCGATCCGACCAGGATCCTACCAGCGGATCGAACACCGCATTCACGATCATACCAACGGCAAGCGCGGTCCCTACGTGCCCGGCCTCAATTCCGCGCACCTGGTTATAGAAGATGAGGAGGAAGCTGGCCGTGGTGGTGTAAACAATTGCCTCGGCTGTGCTGCCCAGGCCGTAGGCGGCCTTGTCGAGGGGGCTGAGCTTTGGTTTGGGCGTACCAGTGATTACCGACAATCTCGCTCTCCCCCCGCGCGTCTCAATTGACCGTAATGCATCCGCATGCAATTAGCTACACGTCAATAGGGGAATGCATGACAGGTCGGCCCATAGCGATATTGCTGGACCTGATCGAGCATCTTGGGGCCGCGCAGCCCGATGAGGTTGCCGGTGCGCTTTCAAGCGCGCTAGCAAAGGATTGCGAGAGTCATTTTTATTTCCCCTTTGCGCCAGCTCACGGTGCAGAGGGTGCTGCAAGAGAATTCTGGACGCCTCTTCGCAATGCTTTTCCGGACTACGAAATCCGCCCCGCCATGGTCCTAGAAGGTGAATATGAGGACAGGCAGCATTTGAGTATGCTGGGTTTCTTGTCCGCCAATTTCCGCCGATCCTTCGTGGGGATAAGGGCGACCAAGAAACTCACCCATCTCCGGTTTGCCATAAACTTAGTGTTTCAGGCGGATCGCGCCATTGCCTGTTTCGTTATGTTCGACCTGCTCGAACTGATGCGCGGTGCTGGTTTGTATCCTTTCCGGCGCATGCCCGGGTCAGCCGAACAGTGGCTGTTCCCCCCGTTCGTCGAGCCGGACAAGATGCGGCACGATGGCTCGCGTTCCCTCGACGTGATTCGCGAGATGCAGGCGGGTCTTCCCGACGGACCAGCCGTCGTGGACCGAGCCAGCGCAGCCGCGCATCACAGTCGCCATTGGTCACCGACCATGAACTGGTTCGGCCCGGCCGGAATCGGTTCAAGTCGCGGGATGGAGGGCTTTCGCGACGCGCATGGCGCCCTGTTTCTGCGAGCGTTCCCTGACAGACAGGGCATTGCGAGAGCCGGGGGCGACGCACTCGCGCGGCCCGGGCATTTCTGCGAGATTGGTGATGGCGCATACGCGATGACCGCAGGCTGGCCCAATATGGAAGCCACTCATAGCGGCGCACAATGGCTCGGGCTTCCTCCTACGGGCCGCCGCGTCGAGATGCGCGTTGCGGACTGGTACCGGCTCAACCGGGAGGGCAAAATTGCAGACAATTGGGTCTTGATCGATATCCCGCGTATCCTCGACCAAATGGGCCTCGATATTATTGCCGAACTTCCCTTTGCGACCGATCCCGAACTGCCACGCCTACCCTGAGGATTTTGCATCCGCCCGCAATTTTATTGCGCTGTTGTGCCGCCGAGCACCTTCTCAAGACCCACAAAACGCTCACTTGCAAAATGACTGCGCTTGCAATACGTCATCTAACTGTAAAGGGCAGGGAGAGGGATATGAGCAATTCGTACCGTTTGAAAACCGCAGGATTGTTGTCGGGCGCGGCCGTGCTGGGAATCCTTTCGCCAGTCTCCGCACACGCCCAAGATGCCGAGAGTGGCGCGTACGAGGACGGCACGGTTGAAACCGGGGTCAATACCATCATCGTTACGGCGCAACGCCGCGAAGAGAACCTGCAGGACGTGCCGCTGTCGGTGACGGCTATCGGTCGCGAGGAAATCCGCGAGAAGGAAATCAGCGATATCGGCCGCCTTGAACAGGTCGTCCCCGGATTGCGGCTCAACCGCACCGGATCGGCGCAGCGTCCGGCCATTCGCGGTGTTTACACCGAAGCCATCGGCCTTAACTCCGACCCGCGCATCGGCTTCTACATCGACGAGATCTATCAGGCTCGGCCGCAGCAATTGACAGCGGCGCTTGTCGACCTGGAACGGATCGAGGTTCAAAAAGGGCCGCAAGGTACGCTCTTTGGCCGCAACAGCTATGGCGGTAACATCGCGCTTACCACCGCCGATCCGGTCGATTTCGTAGAGGGCGGAGTGGACCTGATCGTTGGCAATTACGATCGGATCCGCGCCGAGGGGTTCGTCAACCTTCCCGTTTCGCAGGATATCGCGCTGCGCTTCGCAGGGGCGATCGAGCGCCGGGACGGCTTTCTCGAGAGCGTCGTTCGGCCCGAAGCCGACTTGCAGGACAAGGATGAGGATTTCATCCGCGGTAAGCTGCGCTGGTCGCCTTCTGCGCTCGACAACCGTCTGGAAGTGTTGCTGACCGGTAGCTATTTCCAGCGCGGCGGCGCCGGCTTTAATGCAGTGAACGGCAAAGTGATCGGTGTCGCTGTCGATCCGTCGTTGATTGTCGCGCCCGGCGGGTCGGTCGATTTCAACGGCCAGACCTATACCTTTTTCGAACGTGGGTCGGGTGCCGGGGGCTTCAACGGTCTCAATCTGGGTACCGG
>JBAUIQ010000036.1:0-5615 GCA_049683075.1 Pacificimonas sp. | reverse complement strand
TTCGCCAACGCCCGGTCGCTCCGCTCCGTCATGACGTCGGCGGGAATGCAGGAGCCCGGCGTCCTTGGCAACCGGCGAGACGTCGCTCCTGCTAGTCCTCGTCGTCGCCGACGCTCATCCCGAGCGCCGCCTTATATGTGTCGAGGAGCGCCTCCTGCTCCTGCCGCGCATTGGTGTCCATTGCGCGCAGGCGCACGATCGTTCGCATCGTCTTCACGTCGAAACCCTCCGACTTCGATTCGCCGTAGACCTGCTTGATGTCTTCGGCGATCGCCTTCTTTTCCTCCTCCAGCCGCTCGATCCGTTCGATAAACAGGCGCAGCTGTTCGGCGCTGTGGGTGGCGTCGGCCATGGGATCAGGGTCTCCGGAAATTCGCTAAATCGACAAGCGCCGGGACGTACCCGCGTCAGTCATTCTTCGCAACGCTCGCCTTCATGCGCGCCAGCTGTTCGGGCGTCGCCTCGCCCTGATACTTCGCTTTCCACTCGTCCTGCGGCATGCCATAAACCTCGGCCCGCGCCTCGGCCTTGGTCATATCGAGCCCGCGCGCCTCTGCAGCCTCCAGATACCAGTCGCCAAGGCAGTTTCGGCAAAATCCTGTATGGCCCATCAGGTCGATATTCTGAACATCGGTCCGGTGCTGGAAATGCTTTACGAGGCGGCGAAAAGCGGCGGCCTCGATCTCGGTTCGGGTCGCCGGGTCCATTTTCGCGCTTTCCGTGTCGGCCATCATCATTCCTTCGCTTGCAATGTCGCGCGCCGCGCCGGATGAAGCGGCGTCATGTCGCCCCCGAAGGGAAGCCGAAGGTGAGCATCGCCCCCCGACCGCGCAAGGTTCGCATTCTCGCGACGCTCGGTCCATCGTCGAACACGCCCGAGATGATCGAGCGACTGTACCGTACGGGCGTCGATGCCTTCCGCGTGAACATGAGCCATGGCAACCATGACGATCATCGGGCCGTCATCGCGCATATCCGCTCGCTCGAGGGCAAGCTCGGCCGCCCCATGACGATCCTCGCCGACCTGCAGGGACCGAAGATCAGGATCGGCACCTTCTCGGCGGACGGCGTCGATCTGGTTGAGGGCGACCGCTTCACGCTCGACAGGTACGACGCGCCCGGTGACACCACACGTGTCGGGCTGCCGCATCCCGAAGTTTTCGCGGCGGCGGCGGCGGGCCAGCACCTTCTCCTGAACGACGGCAAATTGCGCCTGAAGATCGAGGAGGCGACGGCGGACCGCATCGTCACGACCGTGATGAACGACGGCACGCTAAGCGACCGGAAGGGCGTCAACGTTCCCGACGCCGTCATTCCGCTGCCCGCGCTGACCGACAAGGACCGCCGTGACCTCGCCTTCGCGCTCGACGAGGGCGTCGACTGGATCGCGCTCAGTTTCGTCCAGCGACCGGACGATGTCGCCGAGGCCCGCAAGTTGATCGAAGGCCGCGCCGCGCTCCTCGCCAAGATCGAAAAACCGCGCGCGCTCGACAGTCTTTCCGAGATCCTCGAGCTGTCCGATGCGCTGATGGTCGCGCGCGGCGATCTCGGCGTCGAACTGCCGCCCGAAGACGTCCCGCGCGTCCAGAAGGAAATCGTGACGCTTGCGCGCTCGGCGGGAAAGCCGGTCGTCGTCGCGACACAGATGCTGGAATCCATGATCTCCGCGCCGACACCGACGCGCGCCGAGGTGTCCGACGTCGCCAATACCATCTACGAGGGCGTCGACGCCGTCATGTTGTCGGCGGAAACGGCGGCTGGCGACTATCCGATCGAATCGGTCGCCATCATGCACAGGACCGCCATGGCGGCGGAAGCAGACCCGGAGCACGGGCGCCATGTACATTTCACCGAAACCAGTCCGCAGCCGACGACGGCCGATGCGCTAAGCGCAGCCGCCGGCGAGATCCTCGCCGCCGTCGAGTGCGCCCTTGTCGCCTGTTTCACGACCTCCGGCTCCACTGCCCGCCGCGCCAGCCGCGAGCGCCTGCCTGTCCCGCTTCTCGTTCTTACCCCTCGCCGCGAGACAGCCAGACGGCTCGGCCTTCTCTGGGGCGTTCACGCCGTTCACACCCGCGACGTTTCCGACTTCGAGGAGATGGTCGAAAAGGCGAAGCGAATGGCGCTGCGCGTCGGCCTCGGCAGCGCGGGCGACCGCATGGTCATCATGGCGGGCGTCCCTTTCGGCACGCCGGGCAGTACGAATGTCCTGCACATAGCGCGGATCAGCGGGACGGAACTGGAGACAAAATAGCGGTCGGCACCGCACGACTTTTAGTCGGCGGCGAACCGATATCCAGCCAGCGCCTCATCCAGCCCCGCCCGATCGACGAATAGATGCGCCTCGAAGCCCGCATCCCGGGCAGCCTCGACATTCTCTGGCCGGTCGTCGACGAAAAGGCTGTTCCCGGAAGCCACGCCAAAGCGCGATTTCGCCAACTCGAAAATCGCCGGGTCGGGCTTCACCAATTGCTCATCACCCGAAACGACGATGTCGGCAAACAGATCGAAAATCGAGGCCGTCGGGCGAAAGCCGCGCCAGAACTCGCCAGAAAAGTTGGTAATGCCGAATAGCCGCAGCCCGCGCCCGTGTAATTCGGTCGCCAGCTCGATCATGCCCGGGACAGGCCCAGGGATGGTCTCGTTGAAGCGCGGACCGAAGGCGCGGATCAGGTCGGCTTCTTCGGGATGAAGCGCGATCAGCTCAGCGCTCGTCTCCGCGAAAGGTCGACCGCGGTCATGCTGGAAATGCCATTCCGCCGTGACGACATTACCAATGAACCAGTCGAGCCGGTCCGGATCGTCGATCAGCTTTTCATAGAGATGGCGAATGTCCCATTCATAAAGGACATTGCCGACGTCGAAGACGATATTGTCGAGCGCACGCATTTCGTGCGCAAACGTTGTCGGGTCAGCCCTGGCGCGCCTTGAAGCGGCGATTCGTCTTGTTGATGACGTAGGTCCGGCCGCGACGACGGATGACACGGCAGTCGCGATGACGGTTTTTCAGCGACTTCAGGGAATTGCGAACTTTCATGGCCGTGCTCACTCGATCATAGGATGCTGTCGGAAGAGGCGCGTAGGTAGGGGCGACACGCCCGAACGTCAAGGCGTGCGGGACCGTCCTATGACTCGCACTTGCCACCCTGTGACCCACAGGCAACGACGACGGAGGCTTCCGCGCATCACCATTGCTGACTATCTCGCCAGACATATGCTGTCCAATCTCTTCAAACGCGCAGATAGGTCGCCCCCGGCGTTGCCTGACGGCCATCGCATCTATGCCATTGGCGACATCCATGGACGGCTCGACCTCTTGACCGCTCTCCTCGATCACATCGAGACCGATATCGGCAGCTATGCCGGAGAGACAACGCTCGTCTTCCTCGGCGACTATATCGACCGCGGCCCCGACAGTGCGGGCGTCGTCGCGCGGCTTATCGTCGGGCCCGGCCCCGGCACGGATTGGGTGTTCCTGAAGGGCAATCATGACGACTTCATCGTCAAGCTGCTGGAAGCCGACGAGGTCAGCCCTCGCGGCTTTTCCGCCTGGCTGGACCAGGGCGGGATTGACGCCATGATGAGCTGGGGCCTGTCGCGAAGCCTTATCGGCTCAGAAGATCGTGAAGAGGTAATCGCGGCGCTGCGCGAAGCCATGCCGCCCGCCCATATCGACTTCTTCACATCGCTCGACCTCAGCTACGAAGTGGGCGACTATATGTTCGTTCACGCCGGCGTGCGTCCGCATGTCGACCTCGCGGAGCAGAAAGCCGCAGACCTCCTGTGGATCCGCGATGACTTCCTGACACACAGAAAGCCATTCGCAAAACATATCGTCCACGGCCATACTATCGCGACGAACCCGGAATTCATGCCGAACCGTACCGGCATCGATACCGGTGCCTATGCGACCGGGACGCTGACAGCATTGGTCCTCGAAGGAACCGAGAAGCGGACGCTTTCGACCTAGTTCTGCCTTTCGTGCAGCTTCGATTCCCAAGCGAGGGCATGACCGACGATCTCGTCGAGGTCGGCATGCTCCGGCACCCAGCCAAGCGTATCGAGGATGCGGGCATTGTCGCTGACGAGCGCATCGGGGTCGCCCGCGCGGCGCGGCTCCATCTTCCGTTCGATGCGCTTGCCGGAGACACGCTCGACCGCGTCGAGCACTTCCAGCACCGAAAAGCCGCGTTTGTAGCCCGCGTTCATCACGAGCGACGACGACGGGTTTTCCGCCAGCCATTCGAGCGCCAGCACATGCGCGCGGGCGAGGTCGGTGACGTGAATATAGTCGCGAACGCCCGTCCCGTCCGGCGTGTCATAGTCGGTGCCATAGACGCTGACGTGATCGCGCTTGCCCGTCGCCGCCTCGGTCGCGACCTTTATGAGGTGCGTCGCGCCCTTGGTCGCCTGTCCTGCCCGGCCCTTTGGATCTGCTCCGGCGACATTGAAATAGCGGAGCGCGCAATAGTTTATGTCGTGCGCCGCCGCCGTGTCGCGCAGCATTGCCTCCGACATCAGCTTCGACATGCCGTAGGGATTGATAGGCAGTTGCGGAGCATCTTCCCTGACGGGCACCTCCTCGGCGATGCCGTAGGTCGCCGCCGTCGAGGAGAAGATGAAGTGCGGCACGCCCGCCGTCGTCGCCGCCTCGATCAGGCTGCGCGTCGCCGCCGTGTTGTTGCGGTAGTACTTCAATGGGTTCTCGACCGATTCCGGCACCACGACCGAGCCGGCGAAGTGCATGATCGCGTCGACACCGTCCAGGATCGGCACCATCGCCTCGACGTCGCCCACATCCGCCTCATGGAATGCCGCCGCGTCGGGAACGGCCCAGCGAAAGCCAGTGACCAGATTGTCGACGACCGAAACGCGATGTCCGGCGTCGAGCAAAGCCAACACCGCATGGCTGCCGATATAACCCGCGCCGCCGGTCACCAGCACATGCATCGTCTCGTTCATTGCCCATTCCTCATCGCTTTGGCAGGCTATGCCTGCGCGCCCTGCCCGGCCTATTGACGCCGAGACCTAACATGGCAGCGTCCTTATCGTCAGGGAGTTTCAATAGCATGTCGTCCATTCGCAACTTAGTCGCCCCGCTGGCCGCCGTCGCCTTTCTCGCAGGCTGCGCGGCCACGAACCCCGGCACCGACGTGACGCGCTTTCACCTCAGTCAGCCAATCGAGCGCGGCACGATCTTTCTTGAGCCTGTAATCCCCGACCGCGCGGGAACGCTCGAGTTCCGTCAATATGCGGACGTGATCGGCGACGAATTGCGCAGTGTCGGTTTCACGCCGGTCGCCACGCGAGACGGAGCGCAGCTGGTCGCGGCGATCGACTATGCGGAAAACACGCGAGAGGCACTTGCGCAGCGGTCTCCGGTCACAGTCGGCGTTGGCGGCGGCACGGGCGGCCGCAACGGCGGTATCGGTCTCGGCACAACCTTCGGAGTCGGCAGCGGCCGATCCAACGACGTCAGAATCTCAATGCTCGAGATGCGGATCTTTCGCACGAGCGACGAAGAGAATGTCTGGGAGGGCCGCGCCGTGACGGAAGCTCGCGTCGGCAACGACAATGCGGGTCTCGCCGCTGCTTTGCCGGGTCTCGCCAGCGAC
>JBAUIQ010000035.1:0-6663 GCA_049683075.1 Pacificimonas sp. | reverse complement strand
CCGGCAGGCCGAGCATGTCATGCGCGCGCGCGAGGCCGATATACGCCCGCACGTTTTTCGGATCGACGGCAAGGGCGGTTTCGAACTGTTGGATCGCGGCGTCGGCGTCACGGTCGTTGAGGAGCGTTTCGCCCGCCGTCGTAAAGGCCATCGACTGCGGCGCGATGCCTGGCTCCGGCGCGGCACAATAAGCTACCGACGCCACACCGACCACGGTGGCGGCGAGCGCGCCCGCGAAGATCATCTTGTTCATTGGGGTCTCCATCCTCGCCAAGGCTTAGCAGTCTCTCTCGAAACGTACGATGAAGAAACCATCGCTCCCTTCACCCTGCGGCGTCAACAGCAGGCGCCTGGTTTCCGTAAAACCGGGCACCGCGAAAGCGTCGGCCTGCGCATCGCCCTCTTCCGGCAACAGCGAGCACACGGCGTAAACCAGCGCACCGCCCGGTTTTACGAGCGACGCCCCCAGCCGCATCAAGCGCGCCTGCAAGGCTGTCAGGCGATCGAGACGTTCCGGCGTCAAACGCCATTTCGCCTCCGGATTACGACGCCACGTCCCGGTTCCCGAGCATGGCGCGTCCACAAGCACGACGTCGGCGGCGCCGTCATAAGCCGTCAGCGCGTCCGCCTCGCGGTTCGGATCGAGACGCACCGCTTCTATGTTCGTCACGCCCGCCCGTTCGGCTCGTGGCGACAGAGCGCCGAGACGCCGCCAGTCGGTGTCCGCCGCGACAATACGCCCTTCATTCTTCATGGCGGCGGCCAGCGCGAGCGTCTTGCCACCCGCACCGGCACACAGGTCGAGGACGGTCATTCCGGACCTCGCATCGGCGACGGCCACGATGCGCTGACTCCCCCGATCCTGGATTTCGACAAGGCCGTCTCGATATTCTGGACGCTGCGCGATGTCTTCGGGGGCGCCTGTTAGCGCGTTCTCCAGCTCCGCGACCGGCGTTCCGAGATGCAGGAGTTCATCACGCTTGGCCTTCAATGTGTTTACGCGAAGATCGAGCGGTGCACGTTCGAGAAGCGCAGGGTCCGACCGCTCGCCAAGCCGCTCGAGCACCCAATGCGGTGCCAGGCCCAGAGCTGCAGGCGTCTCGCCCGGCAACACGGGATCGGGCGCGTGACCCTCGCCGCCGAAATGCGGGGCCAGGTCGGGCCGTCCGCCAAGAAGCGCCGCGCGTCCATTGTCGGGTATCTCGCCAACGGCGCGGATGGCGTCGTAAACGATCTCTCGCACCGCGCGGCGGTCTTTCGAACCTGCATAACGGCGGGTCTTGAAGTAGCGCTTCACGATCGCGTCCGCCGCCGGACCTTCGCCGCGCGCCGCGTCGATAATGTCGTCGAGAATCTCGATCGCTGCCTGCGTGCGAGCTGCGGGCGTCACAAGCAAAACTCGCCCTGATCAGCGTGTCGGATAATTTGGCGCTTCCCGGGTGATGGTGACGTCGTGCACATGGCTTTCGCTCAGCCCAGCGCCGGTGATGCGCACGAACTCGGCGCGGTCCTGGAAGTCCGCAATCGATTCCGCACCCGTATAGCCCATCGCCGCCTTCAGACCGCCCGCCAGCTGGTGCAGCACATCCTTCGCTGGCCCTTTATAGGGAACCTGGCCCTCGATACCTTCGGGCACAAGCTTCATCTGATCGGCGACATCTTGCTGGAAATAGCGGTCGGCGGAGCCACGCGCCATCGCGCCGACGCTGCCCATGCCGCGATAGCTTTTGTAGCTGCGACCTTGATAGAGAAATGTCTCACCGGGCGCTTCCTCTGTTCCGGCCAATAGCGATCCGACCATGGCCGCGCTCGCCCCCGCTGCGATCGCCTTCGCCATATCGCCAGAGGTGCGCAGGCCACCGTCTGCAATCACCGGAATGTCGCGCTTCCTCGCGGCCGCTGCCACGTCCATGATCGCCGTGAACTGCGGCACACCGACACCGGCGACGACACGTGTGGTACAGATCGACCCCGGTCCGATCCCCACCTTGATGCAGTCGGCACCTGCATCGATCAGGCTTTCCGCCGCTGCCCCAGTCGCCACATTGCCGGCGACGATCTGGACTTCATTCGACAGCTTCCGAACCCTTGCCACCGCTTCGGCGACCCGGACGCTATGGCCATGGGCAGTGTCGATGACGACGACATCGCACTCCGCATCGATCAGCGCTTCAGTCCGCTCGAAGCCGGTATCACCCACCGTCGTCCCCGCGGCGACGCGGAGGCGCCCCGCGCTGTCCTTCGTGGCCTGCGGATAATTTACCGCCTTTTCCATGTCCTTGACGGTAATCAAGCCCAGCAGGCGATGATCGTCGTCGACGACCAGAAGCTTCTCGATCCGGCGCTGATGCAACAGGCGGCGCACCTCATCCGGGTCCACACCTGGACTGACCGTCGCAAGGTCGTCCTTCGTCATCAGCTCGCTGATTTTCTGGTTCTGATTCTCGGCAAAGCGGACGTCGCGATTGGTGAGAATCCCAATCAATCGGCCCGGCTGGCCGTTCGCCGCGGGCTCTGTCACAGGAATGCCGCCGATCTTGTGCCGCGCCATTGTCTCCAGCGCTTCGCCAAGCGTCTGGTTCGCGTGCATGGTCACCGGATTGACGACCATGCCGCTTTCGAAGCGCTTCACCTGCCGAACGGCATTGGCCTGCTCCTCGATTGTCAGGTTGCGGTGGAGGACGCCAAGCCCACCGATCTGCGCCATGACGATGGCCATGTCGGCCTCGGTCACCGTATCCATAGCGGCTGACAGGATCGGCGTCGCCAGCCGGATCGTCTTCGTCAGCTGCGTCGACAGGTTCGTTTCCGACGGCAGCACCCGCGACTCCATCGGCACCAGCAGCACATCGTCAAAGGCGAGGCCGGTACGGATATCGGGCATGTCGGAGGCGCTCCAGATGAGTCGAAAGGCGGGATCGAGAGAGCACCGCCATATAGGCACGCCACCACCGACTCACCAGACGCTATCTCGGTCGCCCAGCGGCGTCCCGAGAAAGAGGCTTATTTGACGGCGAGGTAAGAAAATGGGGCAGCGTTCATGCGAACGCCGCCCCACTTAGTAGCACATAAGATGAATTCAGGCGTCAGCCGCTAACGGTCGCGGCGGCATCTGGCGAGCCGCCATGTGCCAGCTCGAGATGCAACAGCCAGAAGTTTGCCAGCGCTTCGTCCGCTGCGCTGCCGTCGACGGTTTCAAATGCCGTCCGCGCCTCCTCGACCTCGCCGCCGCGAAGCAGCGCAATCCCGAGACGGGTCTGGACGTCGGCGACGTCGACGTCACCCTTGTCGAGGGCAAGCCTGAACATCTCGGCGGCACGGTCATTTTGACCGTGACCGAGGAAGGCGACGCCCGTTGCGTGAGCAAGCTTGCCGTTGGCCTCCGACGCACTTTCGCGCGCCAGGCTGTCAAGCTCACTACGCTCATCGGCCAGCTGACCGTCGATCATGCCGTCGAGGTCCTTAACGTAGGTCTTATCCGCCGTGACTTGCCCGGCGTTGAGACCGGCATCGAGCGCTGCGCGCGCCTCGCCGCGAAAACCACGCATATTGGCCGTCTCGGCATATTCGATATAGTCGCGCTCACCCTCGAGCGAGTTCGTATCTGCCATCAGGCGGAAAACATCGAGGTTGCCGTCATCGTCGAAGCCCGCGCCGTCGCGGAACAGTGTCAGCGCGCTGCGCCAGTTCTCCGGCTCCGGATAAGCGCGAACCAGGGCGACGGACGGCGCGACGATGTCCATCTCGTTTTCAAACGCGAGTTTCAGCGCGTTGGAATACCAAGCCTTCTCCGGCGTCACACCTTCCGCTTCCTTCAGTTGAATGGCACGAACCATGGAATCATACGCCGTCTGGCTGTCACCGGCCCGCAGCGCCATCACCCCGACGTTGAAAACGGCTTCGCTGTTGTTCGGCTGCAGATCGGCAAGCTGCTGAAAATACTGTTGCGCGGCGGCATTGTCGTCGCGCTGCACCGCCAGGCTGCCAAGCGCCTGGATGAAAGAGGCACGACGCTGCGGCGTGATCGCCTCGCTGTTCGACGCGAGGATCTCGCGCAGACCGGCTTCCGTCGCTGCATCGTCGCTCAACTTCTGAGCCTTTTGCAGCTTCAGCGAGGCAATGATGAAGCGATCGTCGGCTGACTTCGCCTTCGACGTCGCTTCCGCGATCTCGGCATCGAACGTCGCATAGTCACCGGCGTCGAGCGCAGCCTGCGCCGGGCCAAGGTTCTTCTGAACGGCGCGCGAATATTTCGGCTGGTACGCCTCTTCCTGTGCAACGGCCGGGCTTGCGGGCAGCGCGGCGACGGTGACACCACCGAAGGCTAGCGCAACGCCGAGTGCGAGCTGTGATACGAGTTTCATGATAGTCGTCTCCCTTGAACTGACTTAATCTCTCCGGGGCTCTGCCAGCAGGCGCAGCCCGAAATCCCTACCTGTCATTATAGGTAGTCCGTCTGAACGCCCCTTGAACCACCGCAACGCTTCGCGGCCCGGTCCGTTGCACTTTCACGCGCATCATAGAGGATTACGAATGCAGGATGGACTGGCACCCGGTGCCGTAGAGGCGACGGTTACGAAGCCCGCCGAACTTGTGAACGAACAGCTTCAGGACATCGCCAACGGCTTCTGGGTCGCGCTCCCGAACATCATCGCGGGCGTCATATTCCTGTTTCTCGCTTGGTTGGTGGGAAAGCTGATCAAGCGCGTCATCGCCAAGATCGCTCAGTCGAGGGGCCGCCCTGATCTCGGCACCCTTCTCGGGACGGTAATCCAGGGCATCTTCATGATCGCCGCCATCCTGACCGCCGCGGCCATTGTCTTCCCAAGCGTCGAGCCGGGCGATGTTTTCGCCGGGCTCGGCATCGGCTCGGTCGCCATTGGATTCGCGTTCAAGGACATATTGCAGAACCTCTTTGCGGGCCTTCTCATCCTCATCCGCCGTCCCTATGCCATTGGCGACCAGATCCTCGTCGACGATTTCGAGGGTACGGTCGAGCATGTCGAAAGCCGTGCGACCTTCATCCGCACCTATGACGGCAAGCGCGTCATCATCCCGAACAGCGACATTTATACCAAGGCCGTGGTCGTCAACACGGCCCACGTCCACCGGCGCGACGAATATGATGTCGGCATCGGCTATGGCGAAGACCCGCTGGAAGTCGCCGAGCTGTTTCGGGAAGCCGTGCGCGACGTCGCAGGCGTCCTCAACGACCCACCTCCGGAATGCTTTCCCTGGGACCTCGCGCCCTCGACCTTCAACCTCCGCGTCCGCTGGCACGTCCTCTCCGAACGCCGCGACCTCGTAATGACGAGAAGCCGCGTCCTCACCGCCATCTTCCAGACCGCCCTCGACCACGACATCGACCTCCCCTACCCCACTAGCGTCAGCCTGGTGAAAGGCGACCGCCTCGACGATGCCTTGTTAGAAGCGGGAGCTGCAGCCGATCCGGGGGTTCCGGAACTTACGGACGAGACCGACAGCACCAAGGCCTGATCACCGGCGTGTAGGTTGCATGTAGGTTGCACCAACGCACGCGGGTGCGGCCCGCCGTCATGACAGGACGACCTGCCGCGAGCGCCGACGGCGTGTGAGGCGAAGATCGGTCAGCTGTCGTTGAAGACCGTCGAGCCGGACGTTCTCGTCCCCTCCCCCAGTCGGTTCGTCCTCGCCCTTCGTGCGCGCCGCGTCACGGTCTAGGGCGTTCAGCATAGCAGGGAACCTACGGTCAGACTCGCCATCGTTCTGATAGGCGTAAAACTCGTCCTTGTCGGTCAGGCCGCCGTAAAGTGACCGGCGATGATGGCGGAGGAGAAACATCAGCAGGCGGTCGTTGGTGCGGTGCCTCTCCCCGATCAGTTCGCCGTCGGCATTGTAGGCACGATCGATGCTGCCATGGATGGCGCGCTCGAAGGCGATCTCAGTAAGGAGCTGCGTCGCGGCGGTCAGCGCCGCATCCCATGCCTCGGCAAACGCGCGCGCATCGCGGCGGCGGCGATGGCGGTAGGCGGAGGTCCGGCTCATCCCAGCCGTGTCGGCCGCGGTCGACACGCTGCCGGTCTCCGCGAGTGTCTCGATGAAGAGGCGCTGCCGCTCCGGCGTCCAGCTGCGTGGATGATCGCGGGGGAGCGGGCAGTAGCCGGTGGTGGGCGACCATTTGCGGTCGGCGGTATCGATGTCGTCAGTGTTGATGCGTTTCGCCCTGGCGAGCGGGGTATCGTCGGTCAAATTCTGGCCTCTCCGTCAATTCAGAAGGCCGACATATGAGACAGGAATTTTCCTACATTGGAAGGGGTGAGCGCAATCAGGTTGAGAACGGAAGGTCTGGTGCGAAATTAGCATCAATAAAAGCTGACGTTCAAGTAGCGTACAAACTCTATCACCCTTACAGATCACTTCTCAATCTGAGCACCTACGCGATAAGAAACGAACGCTCTATCCCCGCTTCGCACGTACAGCTTCAAACTCATGATACGCGTCGTCGGATCCCTTTCGTGGATATGGTCAACGCATCGCTGCAACAGCATCCAAACATCCAGTATCGAAAGCCTACTACCCTCAAGGGGCATCTCGAATTCATTTCGCACAATGATTCCGTCCTGGTAGTGCTCGAAGCTACACCTGACCGAGACGATAGGTCCGTTTGTTTCGATTGTTCGATTC
>JBAUIQ010000034.1:0-2935 GCA_049683075.1 Pacificimonas sp. | reverse complement strand
CGCGCTGATCTCGCCATCGCCCTCGGACGCGAACTCCGCCATCGGCTCAAGGCCTGACAGACCGGTTTCAAGACCGCGCAGAGCCTTCTGAAAACTCTCGGAAAAGTTGCGACCGATGGCCATGACTTCGCCGACCGACTTCATCGCCGTGGACAGCCGGTTCGACGCGCCCTTGAACTTTTCGAAGGCAAAGCGCGGGATCTTCGTCACGACATAGTCGATGGTCGGCTCGAAACTCGCGGGCGTTGCGCCTGTGATGTCGTTGTCGATCTCGTCGAGCGTGTACCCCACCGCCAGCTTCGCCGCGACCTTCGCGATCGGAAACCCTGTCGCCTTCGACGCCAACGCCGAGGAGCGCGACACGCGCGGGTTCATCTCGATGACAATCAGCCGCCCGTCCTTCGGATTGACAGCGAACTGGACGTTCGAACCACCTGTTTCGACACCGATTTCACGCAAGACCGCGATACTCGCGTTCCGCATGATCTGATATTCCTTGTCGGTCAGCGTCAGGGCGGGCGCGACGGTGATTGAGTCGCCTGTATGGACGCCCATCGGGTCGACATTCTCGATAGAGCAGATGATGATGCAGTTGTCGTTCCGATCCCGGACGACCTCCATCTCATATTCCTTCCACCCCAGCACCGATTCCTCGATCAGCACCTCGGTAGTCGGCGAGGCGTCCAACCCGCCCCTGACGATGTTCAGGAAATCCTCGCGGTTGTAGGCGACCCCACCGCCCGTCCCACCAAGCGTAAAGGATGGCCGGATGATCGTGGGCAGACCAACCTTTTCGAGCGCCTCGAGCGCCTCCGCCTCCGTATGCGCAATCGCAGACTTCGGACTCTCCAGTCCGATCTTGTCCATCGCGTTCCGGAACTTCAGCCGATCCTCGGCCTTGTCGATCGCCTCAGCATCCGCCCCGATAAGCTCGACGCCATACTTCTCCAGCGTCCCATCCTGCGCCAGCGCCAGCGCCGTGTTCAGCGCCGTCTGCCCGCCCATCGTCGGCAGCATCGCCAGCGTCTCCCCCGGATTGAGTTCCCGCTCCTTCGCGATCACCTTCGCGACGATCTCCGGCGTAATCGGCTCGATATAGGTCGCATCCGCCATCTCTGGATCGGTCATGATCGTCGCCGGGTTCGAATTGACGAGAACGATCCGATACCCCTCGGCCTTCAAGGCCTTGCACGCCTGCACCCCGGAATAATCGAACTCGCAAGCCTGCCCGATAATAATCGGCCCTGCGCCGATGATGAGGATCGTATCGATGTCAGTACGTTTGGGCATTATCCGTTCAACTAAGCAAATAGTGCAATAAGAATTGCCACAATAATTGCAGCAACAGCAACGCCAACGTTGGTCCACCCCGCGTTATCTGACACGTCTCCATCTTTCGAAACTGTTGTGCTCGCAGAGCTATCAGCTCGATTTTCAATTTGAGGAGAGAACATATTGGATATGTTCACAACCGGGCTTGTTGATATTGACTGTCTGCGGTCATCACTCAGTTCTCGAGTTTTTGTTCTTCCCACCATCTTCCAAATTTCGTGAGCACTCGCTCTCTCCATGGTGATTCCCAAATTTGTTGGTGAGAAAATATTTGGTCCCATTTTCGTCTGCCGTTCGACGATTTTCTGCACCTCGAAATGCCGAAGCATGAGGTCGGCTTCATCGGATCCGAGCGAAAAAGGCATCATTTCTGTTAAAACCGGTATCGCAATTCCGGGAAAGCCAGCACGATGACAAGCTACTATGCCCCCTAAGGCTATCATCTCTTTCTCACTTAGACGCATGACCGCCTAGCTTCTTGATAAATTGTTCGAACAAATAGTCACTGTCCATGGGACCCGGACTCGCTTCCGGATGATATTGCACGCCGAACGCCCGCTTCCCCGCCAGCTCCAGCCCGCATAGCGTCCCGTCAAACAGGCTGATATGCGTCGCCGTCACACCCTCCGGCAGCGTATCCCCATCGACCGCGAACCCGTGGTTCATGCTGGTGATCTCGACCCGCCCGTCGCTCAGCCGCTGGACCGGATGGTTCGCGCCGCGGTGTCCCTGAAACATCTTAGCCGTTGTCGCGCCCGCCGCGAGCCCAAGCAGCTGATGCCCAAGACAAATCCCGAAGATCGGCACGTCCGCATCCAGTAACTGCTGGATCACCGGCACCGCATACTCACCCGTCGCCGCCGGATCGCCGGGGCCGTTCGATAGAAAGACTCCCTGCGGCTTCAGCGCCATTATCTCATCGAAAGTCGCCGTCGCGGGGACCACAGTCACCTTCGCGCCCGCGTTCACCAATCGCCGCAGGATGTTAGTCTTCGTGCCATAATCAATGGCGACGACATGAGGCCCGTCCTCCGGCCCCACCGCAAAGCCCTCACCCAACCGCCACGGCCCGCCATTCCAGCCCGCTGTCTCTCCCCGCGTCACGTCCTTCGCCAGATCGAGCCCGTTCAGCCCATGCCAATCCCGCGCCGCGGCTACTAACCCCTCAACATCGAACGCTCCATCCGGCGCATGCGCGATGACCGCATTCGGTGCGCCCTCTGAGCGGACCTTCCGCGTCAGCGCTCGCGTATCGACGCCGCCGAGGCCGATCCGGCCATGTTTCGCCAGCCACTCGTCATACCGCCCCACAGAGCGGAAATTCGAAGGCGCGGTTACATCTTCACGCACGATGCAGCCGAGCGCGTGCGGCGTGTCCGCTTCCACATCTTCCTCGTTCACGCCGACATTGCCGATATGCGGAAAGGTGAAGGTCACGATCTGCCCGGCGTAGCTCGGGTCGGTCATGATCTCCTGATAGCCGGTCATTGCCGTGTTGAAGCAGACTTCGCCCACCGCATGGCCGACCGCGCCGAAGCCGCGACCCCAGACGATCTCGCCGCTGGCCAGGAACAGGCCGCCAGTGGCCCCGTCGGGAATGCGC
>JBAUIQ010000033.1:0-16194 GCA_049683075.1 Pacificimonas sp. | reverse complement strand
CGCCGATCTGGTCGAGGAAGCGCCCGACCTCATCGCATCCATGCTGAGCGCGGGCCGCGCCGAGGCGGCACTGGCGTGGTGGCCGGTTCTGGCGAATGCCGACGAAATCGTGCGCCTGCGTGCCTGGCCGATGCTCGTGCTGGCGGATCGCGGCGGTGCGGTGCCGCTGACGCCGGGGCTGCTCCGAAACGCTTATCGCGTCCTTGCAGAGGACGATAGCGCCGAGGCAGCCCGGACGAAAATGCGTTCGCTGGTTAGCTCGCTCGCCGGGATGCGTCGCATTTCTGGCCGTGGCTGGGCCAGCAGTTTCGATGACTTTGGCGTCGGTGAGCGTGACGACATTCACACGCAGGCGCTGGACCGCGCAGCGGATATGGGCCGACGCGGCGAAGTTGCGCTGCTGTCCTCGCTCGGCCTTCAGGGCGGCTGGGGCAATGTTCGGTCCGTGGATGTCCGCCCAATCCTCGACGCATGGTCGCGGGTCGGCCTGCAGGCCGAGGCCCGGATGCTGGCCGTCGAGGCCTATATGCGCGGTGTCTGACCTGACCGACGCCGAAGCCATCGCGCTGTTTCTCGACATGATGAGGTCGGAACGCGGGGCGGCAGCGAATACGGTGGAGGCATACAGGCGGGATCTCGAACAGGCGAGCGCGGCACTGGGTGGCAGGCTGGCTGTCGCGACGGCCGAGGAGGTCCGCTCTCTGCCTGCACATTGGAGCGAGGCCGCGAACTCGACCTTGGCGCGGAAGGTGAGCGCCGTGCGGCGGCTCTTCGTCTTCCTGCTGTCGGACGGCCTGCGCGATGACAACCCCGCTGCCGATCTCGCCGGTCCCGGGCCGCAGAAACGCCTGCCGAAGACGATGTCGCACGAGGATATCGAGGCGATCTTCGCCGTGGCGGAAGAGGACGCTCGGAGCGGCGCGACCGGACTTCGCGATCTTGCCCTGATCGAGCTTCTCTACGGCTCCGGCCTGCGCGCGACGGAGCTTGTCAGCCTGCCCAAACATGCGATCCGCGCGGACCGACCCTTCGCCTATGTGACGGGAAAGGGCGACAAGGAGCGGATGGTCCCCGTCGGCCGCCGTGCCGCCGCCGCCGCGCGCGCCTGGGCCGACACGCTTCGCGAGGACGAACGCTATTTGTTTCCCTCGCGAGGCACACATCTCTCTCGCGTGCGCCTCTTCCAGATCGTGCGCGCACTGGCGGCAAAGGCGGGGCTCGATCCGAAGCGGGTCAGTCCGCACGTCCTGCGCCATGCCTTCGCCACGCATCTCTTGGCGGGCGGCGCGGACCTCCGCGCGCTCCAGACAATGCTCGGCCATGCCGATATCGCCACGACCCAGGTTTACACGCATCTGAATGCCGACACGCTGGTTGCGCTCGTTAATGAGCGGCATCCGCTTGCGGACGGCAAGGCCGGTCGATAGCGACGCGCGGATGGTTACTTTCCTCGAGTTCGAAAAGCCCATCGCCGCCCTCCAAGAGCGCATCGACGCGCTGGAAGAGGGCGCGGCGGGCTCCAAGGTCAATGTCGCGGCGGAGACGAAGAAGCTGCGGCGTAAGGTCGAGACCGAGCTGAAGCGCATCTATCAGAACCTGACGCCGTGGCAGAAGGCGCAGGTCGCGCGGCATCCGGAGCGCCCGCATTTCTCCGACATCGCCGCGAACCTGTTCACCGATTTCGAGCCATTGGCGGGTGACCGGTATTTCGCGGAGGACGAGGCCATCATCGGCGGCATGGCGCGCTTTCGCGATCGGCCCGTAATGATCATCGGGCACGAGAAGGGCCGCGATACGGCGAGCCGACTGAAGCATAATTTTGGCATGGGCCGGCCGGAAGGATACCGCAAGGCCGTGCGGCTGATGAAGATGGCGGACCGCTTCGATATGCCGGTCATGAGCTTCGTCGATACCGCGGGCGCCTTTCCGGGCATCGAGGCCGAAGAGCGAGGGGCTGCAGAGGCTTTGGCGCAAGGAACCGCAGCCTGTCTGCGCCTCGGTGTGCCGATGATCGCCACCATCATGGGCGAGGGTGGCTCGGGTGGTGCGCTGGCGCTGGCGGCGGCCAATCGCGTACTGATGCTGGAACACGGCTTTTACGCCGTTATTTCGCCCGAGGGCTGCGCCTCGATCCTCTGGCGCGCGGCGGACAAGGCGGCCGATGCCGCCACCGCCATGAAGATCAGCGCGCAAGACCTGATCAAGCTCGGCCTGATAGACCGCGTCGTCGAGGAACCGCTTGGCGGCGCCCACCGGGCGCCGGACGAGATGCTGTCTCGCCTGGGCGAAGTGCTGGCCGAAGAGTTGAACAGCATGATGAACATGTCGCCGGATGACCTTCGCAGGACGCGCCGCGAGAAGTTTCTCGCGATGGAACAGGCCGCCTGAACGGGAACGCGGCGGCGCTTGGCGCGTAGGTCCGGAAACACCAGTTTCCGGAGTATCTTATGTATCGCCATCTTCTCGCCGCCACCGCGGCTCTCGTCTTCGTCGCCACGCCGCTGGCTGCGGATAATCATGCTAGTCACAGCTCGTCCGCGAAGGTCGTAAGCAAGGGTAAGATCAGCGCGGCCATTTTCAAAGAGGGGCGCACGCCTGAGAAACTGAGCGCGCAGATCCTTCTCGACCGCGCGGGCTTCTCGCCAGGCGTGATCGACGGCTATGGCGGCGGCAATACGACCGCCGCGGTCAAGGCGTGGCAGAAGGCCAATGGCAAGACCATCAATGGTCAGATCGATGGCGAACTGCTTGCCGACCTACGTGCCGAGGACGGTGGACGCTACCTCAACAAAATCAAGATCAAGGACAGCGATCTGAAGGGTGGCTTCGACAACATTCCGGACGGCATGGCGGAGCAGGCTGAGCTTGATCGGCTTGGCTATGAGAGCGCGGCCGAGATGTTCGCCGAGCGATATCATATGGATATGGATTTTCTGAAGGCGATAAATCCGAACGCCGATTTTTCGAAGGTCGGCCAGTCGCTGATGGTTGTGCGTCCAGGTCCCGCGAAGCTCGATACGCCCGTCGCGCGCATCGAAATTTCGCGCAGCGACAACTGGCTTCGCGCGTTCGACGGTTCCGGGAACATGCTCGCCAGCTATCCGGCGACGGTCGGTTCGGCGGAGATGCCGAGCCCTGACGGCACGATGGAAGTCCGCGCCATCGCGCCTGAAGCGAAATATTATTTCGACCCGGCTGCCAATCCGAACTGGGGTCCGGACGAGAAGTTGACCATCGCGGCAGGACCGAACAATCCTGTCGGCGGTGTCTGGATCGATCTCACGAAGGATACGTATGGAATCCACGGTTCGCCAGACCCAGCACTGATCGGGAAGACGGCAAGCCATGGCTGCGTGCGGCTGACCAATTGGGATGCGCGCGAACTTGCCGACGCCGTTAGTCCGGGGACGACGGTCGAATTCACCAGTTAGTCCGAAACGGATATAGTTTCATTGGTAACGACTGTAAGTCGTTTCTACCTCGTCGCATGAGCGAAAACGATCATGCGGCGAGGTAAATGCGGGAAATATTGTACGTCAGCAAGGCAGCCCTGACCTTCGATGAGGCCGCGCTGATAGAGATATATCGAACGGCCGAACGCTTGAATGTCGCAGATGAAATCACCGGCGTCTTGCTGTTCAATGGCAGGGAATTTGTCCAGCTGATCGAGGGCGACACGACCGCCGTTCGACAGACAATGTCCAGAATTGCTCGTGATCGGCGGCACGGCGACGTCGATATACTTCTCGACCGCCCTATTTCGACCCGTCGTTTTCCCAACTGGAGCATGGCGTACCGGGATTTAAGGGTGAATAAAGAAGATCCATTTGTCCGGGCGGTCCAGACGAAGGTTGCAACCGCGCCGCCCGCAGCGCGCGCCGTATTCGAAGATTTCGCTCGCGCGGCGTAGACTGGCGTCACCAGCGAAAGCGGGAGTTTCGGTGAAGCGCGTTGCCGCGCATGATATGCGCCGAAGGAGACCGCTGTGCCGCGATTGAGAGAAGAGGGCGCCCCCGCCGACGATTACGCGGCACGTGTGTTCCAGATGTTGTTCGGCGATCGCGATCCTGTGGCAGAGCCAGGCACTGCAACGGGTACGCCCGGCAATTGGTGGACGGTATTCAACATCGTTCCCGACGCGTTTCGGCATACGACCGACGGTTTCGGCTTCTATCGTAGCGACAAGCGCAAGATCGACGCGAAGCTGCGCGAACTGGGACAGACCCGGGCCGGTTTCGCGGTTGGTTCGCAATTCGTGTTCTCGCAGCATTGCAAGGCTATGCGCGGCTTGGGATTTTCCGAAGAGCAGATCGCCGCCATTCCGGCCTGGCAGGTGGCCAGTTGTTTCTCTCCGCTAGAGCGCGCCGTCCTTGCCTATACAGATGCCCTCGTCCTGCAGCGTGGGCGTGTTTCGGAGGCGGTTTTCGCGGCGCTGAAGGCCGAGCTCTCTGATGAGGAAATCCTCGAGTTCACCTACATCACCTGCACCTATATGATGCATGCCGTCATGAGCCGCGCGCTGCGCCTCGAATATGACGATGTCGATGAACGGATAGTCGAAATCGCGGCGCCGGACGGGTTCGATGCGGACGTGATGGCCATGGCCGATGCCGCGCGGGAGACGAAAGAATGACTTATCACCACCTGGCTCTGGCCGCGAAGGACATGCGCGCGACCCACGATTTCTACGAAGGCGTGATGGGCTTCGAACTGGTCAAGGTCGAAGTCGCGCCGATCCCGGAGGGCGGCTGGGGCAAGCATTTCTTCTACCGCATGGCGGGTGACGACACGAAGTTCATCGCCTTCTGGGAACTGCATGACACACCGACGCAAGCGGAACATCTTCACGACCTAAACGCAGCGGCGAAACTGCCCGGCGGCACCAACCACTACAGCTTCAACGTCGACAGTGCGGGCGAGCTGCAACAATGGGTCGACAAGTGGAACGCAGCCGGACTGGACGTCCTGGAGATCGACCATAATTGGTGTCACTCGGTTTATACGCGCGACCCGAACGGCAACATGGTGGAATTCTGCCTGACGACCGGCACGTTTACCGACGGCGACCGGGAACGGGCGCTGGCGGCGCTCGACGAGACCGAATTCAACCCGTCGCCGCCGCCAGCCAAGGTCCAGCCGCATCCGGCGGCCGCAGCTACTTCGTAAAAGCGGCGTCGATCACGAGCAGAACCTCGTCGGAGACGCCCGGCACGGCATAGTCCATGCCGAAGTCGCTCCGAACGATCGACGTGACGGCGCGGAAGCCGACATTCTCCTTACTCGACATCGGGTTTGTGCCTGCGCCGTAAAATTCCGTCTGCAGGACGACCGACTTCGTCACGTCCCTGATGGTGAGGTCGCCGCGAATGGCGGCATTCTCGCCGTCGACGACGACATCGGTCGAGGTGAACGTCACCTCCGGATACTCGGCGGCGTTGAAGAAGTCATCGGTTTGGAGGTGTTGGTCCAGCTGGTCGCTGGTCGTCGAGACCGATGAAACCGGGAAGCTGACGCTGACGCTTGAGTTGGCGAGATCTGCCATGTCGAGTGTCAGGGTGCCCGACGGGTTGCCGAACTGGCCCGTGTAGGACGAGAAGCCGAGATGATCGACGGTGAAGGTCGCCGTCGTATGGGCGGCGTCGATTTGATAGTCGCCGCCCGTGACGGCGCTGGTGTCGCGCTGCCCCGGGGCCTCTGCAGCGATTGGCGTGGTCATGACCATCGGTGCAAGCTGCGTCGCGGCCTGCTCTTCCGACGCGTCCATATGGTGGTCGGCGACTGCCGGAACGGCGATAACGGCGGCGGTGGCGAGAATGGTGGCAATGCGCATCGTGGAACTCCCTCAGTTTCGTTCAGAGAGTCCCACTACGATGCAGAGCCGGGGTTGCCTAGTTCACCGCCTTGTCGACCAGCTTGTTCTTGCCGATCCAGGGCATCATTGCGCGCAGCTTCTCGCCGACCGTCTCGATCGGATGGCTGGCCTGGCGCTTGCGCGCGGCCTTCATTTCGGGATTGCCGACGCGGTTGTCGGAGATGAAGTCTTTTACGAAACGGCCGGACTGGATGTCCTCAAGGACGCGGGCCATTTCGGCCTTGGTCTCCGGCGTGATGATGCGCGGGCCCGTCTTATAGTCGCCATATTCGGCGGTGTTCGAAATCGAATAGCGCATGTTGGCGATGCCGCCCTCGTACATCAGGTCGACGATCAGCTTCACCTCGTGCAGGCACTCGAAATAGGCCATCTCAGGCGCGTAACCCGCCTCGGTCAGCGTCTCGAACCCGGCCATAACCAGCTGAGTAACGCCGCCACATAGAACCGCCTGCTCGCCGAACAGGTCGGTCTCGCACTCCTCGCGGAAATTCGTCTCGATGATGCCGGAGCGCCCGCCGCCCATGCCACTGGCATAGGCGCGCGCGATGTCGTGCGCGTTGCCGCTTGCATCCTGGTCGACCGCGATCAGGCAGGGAACGCCTGCGCCGCGCTCATATTCGGAACGTACTGTGTGACCCGGCCCCTTCGGTGCGATCATGATGACGTCGAGATCTGCGCGCGGCTCGATCAGACCGAAATGCACGTTGAGGCCGTGCGCGAAAGCGAGTGCCGCGCCGGTCTTCATGTTGGGCGCGAGATCGTCGGCGTAGATTTGCGCCTGATGCTCGTCGGGCGCGGCCAGCATGACGATGTCGGCGACCTTGGCGGCGTCGGCGTTGGACATCACGCGGAAACCGGCGGCCTCCGCCTTCTTCGCGGTCGCCGAGCCGTCGCGCAGCGCGATGACGACTTCACCGGCACCGCTATCGCGAAGATTCTGCGCGTGGGCGTGGCCCTGGCTGCCATAGCCGACGATGGCGATGGTGCGGTTTTTGATCAGGCCGAGATCGGCATCGCTGTCGTAATAGACTTTCATCATGGGTCTCCTGTCATTGGGGTCCCGACCGATCGGGAAGAGTTGGAAAAGTCAGCCCGCTTCACTGCCGCGCGATATGGCGACGATGCCGGACTTGCCTATCTCGACGAGACCGACTTGGCGCATCAGGTCGATGAACTGGTCGACCTTCTCGGCCGTGCCGGTGATCTCGAAGACGAAGCTTTCCATCGTCGCGTCGACGACGCGGGCGCGGTAGATTTCGGCGAGGCGCATCGCCTCCAGCCGGTCGTCGCCCTTTCCGCGAACTTTCACCAGCGCCATCTCGCGTTCGACATGGCCGCCCTCCGCGGTCAGGTCGGTAACGCGGTGGACGGGGATCAGGCGCTCCAGCTGTGCCATGATCTGATCGACGACATGCTCCGTGCCGGTCGTGACGATCGTAATGCGGCTGAGCTCATGCCCCTCCGAAATGTCCGCCACAGTCAGGCTCTCGATATTATAGCCACGCGCTGAAAACATGCCGACGATCCGGGCCAGCGCGCCGGGTTCGTTGTCGACGGTAACGGTCAGCGTATGGGGGCGCGGCACTTCGTTGGAGGGGATCGGCGCGTAGGCCATCAGACGAGCGCCTCGGCCTGCTTATCGACCTTGCCGATGGTCTCCTCCGACGAAAAGATCATTTCCGTATGCGATGCGCCCGAGGGTATCATCGGGAAGCAGTTCTCCAGCTTTTCAACGAGACAGTCGACGAACACCGGCCCGTCATGTGCCAGCATCGCCTCGATCCCCGCGTCGAGATCTTCGATTCGTTCGATCCGGATGCCCTTCCAGCCATAGGCCTCGGCCAGTTTCACGAAATCCGGCAGGCTGTCGGAATAGCTGTTCGACCGGCGGCCCTCGTAATTGAGGTCCTGCCACTGACGCACCATGCCCATATGCTCGTTGTTCAGCGTGAAGATTTTCACGGGCAGGTCGTACTGCGTGCAGGTGCCGAGCTCCTGGATGTTCATCTGGATGGACGCCTCGCCCGCGATATCGATGACGAGTGCCTTGGGGTTCGACAGCTGCGCGCCAATGGCGGCGGGGAGGCCATAGCCCATGGTGCCGAGCCCGCCGGACGTCAGCCATTTGTTGGGCGCGTCGAAGCCGTAATATTGCGCCGCCCACATTTGGTGCTGGCCGACCTCGGTTGTGATGACCGGCGATTGCTTGTGGGTAAGCGCATGCAGGCGCGCGACGGCATGTTGGGGCAGGATGCCGCCCGTTTCCGGCTGCTCGTAGTCGAGCGAGCCCTTCGCCTGCCAGCCCTTGATCCGCCGCTGCCACTCGTCCTGGGCTGGGGCTTTGTGACCGCCCGCGCGCCAGATCTTCAGCATGTCCTCAAGGACGTGCCCGACGTCGCCGACGATGCCGAGATCGACGCGAATGGTCTTGTTGATTGAGGAGCGGTCGATGTCGATGTGGATCTTTTTCGACTGCGGCGAGAAGGCGTCGACCCGGCCCGTCACCCGGTCGTCGAACCGCGCGCCGACGCACAGCATGACGTCGCACTGGTTCATCGCCATATTGGCTTCGTAGGTGCCGTGCATGCCGAGCATGCCGAGCCAGGCCGGATGATCGTGCGGGAAGGCACCCAAACCCATAAGCGTTGAAGTGACGGGCGCGCCGGTGACCCGCTGCAGCTCGCGCAGCAGCTGGCTGGCACCCTTGCCGCTATTGATGACGCCGCCACCCGAATAGATGATTGGCCGTTCTGACGCCGCCAGCATGGCGACGGCCTCCGCGATCGCATCGCTGTCGCCCTTCACCTGTGGGTTGTAGCCTTCGTGCCGCCCGCCATTGCCGCGATAGGGCGCCTCGGCGACTTGTACGTCCTTCGGAATGTCGACGACGACCGGTCCCGGACGGCCCGTCGTTGCAATACGGAACGCCTCGTGCACCACATCGCCTAGCCGCTCGGGCGACTTCACGAGATAATTATGTTTCGAACAGTGGCGTGTGATGCCGACCGTATCGCATTCCTGAAAGGCGTCGGTGCCGATCAGCTGGGTCGGCACCTGACCCGTGATGACGAGCACTGGGATCGAATCCATCATGGCGTCCGTAATGCCGGTGACCGTATTCGTCGCGCCCGGCCCCGACGTGACCAAGGCGACGCCGCACTTGCCCGTCGCACGCGCATAACCCTCGGCCGCGTGAACTGCGCCCTGTTCGTGGCGAACGAGAATGTGCCGGATGGCGCTGTTCTCGAAGAGCTCGTCATAGATCGGTAGCACCGCGCCGCCCGGGTAACCGAAGACGGTATCGACACCGAGATCGAAGAGGGCGCGAACGAGATTCTGGGCACCGGTGGCAACGGCTTGGGACATGATCGGATTCCGAATTGCGAGACAGCGGGCGTAACTGCGCCCACATTTCAATTCAACCCCAAAAAAAGTAATAAAGTTGCGTTTAGACTGATAAACACGCAATCGATGCGCTATGGTAACAGCTTTTGCATTCGCTTTCGCCTCCGCATAGCGTGCGCGCCATGGCGGTGGGCAAACAGGGGGGTGGTGTCGACCGGCTTTGGGGCTGGGGCCTTGCCCTGTCGGCGCTGATCGTCGCCCTCATCGGCATGGCGCTTCTCAGCGCGACGGCCTTTCGCCAGACCATCGGTACTGAGAGCGCGCGCTCGACGGCGGAGGAACTCTACGCCGAAAGCTACCAGACCATTCAGGCCGCGGAAGCGCTCTACAATGCGCTGCAGGACGCCGAGCGTGGGCAGCGTGGATATGTCGTCACTGAAAACCCGCTGTTTCTCGAACCCTATAATGAGAATGTCTCGGAAACGGTGCCGCGCTTCGAGGAGCTCGCGGCGCTGGTGACGGCGTCGACGGTACAGAGCGAGCGCGTCGCCGCGCTGGAGCGGATCATCGATTTAAAGCTCGAAGAGATGGCCGGGACGATCGAACAGGTCCGGCGCGGCGACAGGGCAGCGGCAGAGCGGGAGATCGCGACAGGCTATGGCCGTCGCCTAATGGTCGAAGTAGAAACGATCATCGACGAGATCCGTATCGAGGAGCAGCGCCAGCTGTCCGAACGACGCACGGCGCTCGAGAATTCCGAGGCCGAGCAGGCGGCGTCGATCGCGCAGCTCGCTCTTTTCGGCACGGCTCTCCTCATCACCGCGCTGCTCGCCGCGCTCGCCGTCGGTGTGCTCCTCTGGCGCTCCTATCGCTCGTCGGAGCGCGAGCGGCTGGTTGAGGAAGAAAATGAGGCGCTGGAGGAGGCCGTGGCGTCGCGGACGCGCGAGCTCGTGCAGACCAATCAGCGGCTTCTCGCGGAGGCGCGCCAGCGCGAGACGGCGGAGGATCGCCTGAGGCAGGCGCAGCGGATGGAGGCCATCGGTCAGTTGACGGGCGGCATCGCGCACGATTTCAACAATATGCTGGCAGTCGTGATTGGCAGTCTCGACCTCTTGAAACGGCGCACTAAGGAAGACCCGAAAATGGTCCGCCTGATCGACAATGCGCTGGAGGGTGCGAACCGGGCCGCTACCCTCACGTCGCGTCTCCTCGCCTTTTCGCGTCAGCAGTCGCTGAAGCCGGAGGTCACGGACCTGAATTCGCTTGTCGGCGGGATGCAGGAATTCCTTCGCCGCACACTGAATGAAACCATTCATATCGACATCGATATTGAAGAGAACGCGCCAGATGTTTTCGTTGATGGGGCCGAATTGGAAAATGTGATCATCAATCTCGCGGCCAATGCGCGAGATGCGATGCCAGGCGGTGGGACATTGTCGCTGGCGACGGGACTTCGCGTCTTGGACGAGGCGGAGATGCATCAGCATCAGCGGCTGGAGGCGGGCCGCTATGCCGTCGTGACGGTCGCCGACACGGGGCTAGGGATGGAGCCGGAGGTGCTGGCGAAGGTCTACGAGCCCTTCTTTACAACAAAGCCCGTCGGACGCGGAACCGGCCTCGGGCTCAGCCAGGTGCACGGTTTCGTGCTGCAGTCTGGTGGTTCGATCGACATCAACTCCGCGCCGGGTAAGGGTACGCGGATCGAACTGATCCTGCCGGAGGGTCATGCCCCGAAGGGTATCGTGAAACCCGAAACGGCCGGGCTGGGCGACATCCCGATGGCGAAGGACGGCGAGACGATCCTCGTCGTCGAGGATCAGGCGCAGCTCCGCCAGCTGACGGTCGATATGCTCACCGACCTCGGCTATGATGTACGGCAGGCGTCCTCGGCGGGGGAAGCGCTAATCGCGCTGGATGAGGAGCCCCGCGCCGATCTTCTCTTCACCGACATCGTCATGCCGGATCAGTCCGGTGAGGAGCTTGCCCGCACCGCCCGCGGACTGGTGCCGAATATCCGGCTTCTCTACACGAGCGGATATACGAAGGCGGCTGGTGTCGATGCGGCCACGCTGCAGCCGCCAGCGGAACTCCTTCGAAAACCGGCAACGGTCGAGGACCTTGCGAACGCCGTCAGACGGGCGCTCGACGCGGATTAGACACCGCGATTGCGGAACCAGGTCCGTTGCCGTTTCGCATATTGCAGCGTGTCGCGTTTGGCGCGCTCGATCGCCGCCGCCAATGTGATCTCGCCCTTTAGATGAGCGGCGAGGGGCGGGGCGCCGATGGCTTTCATGACGGGCAGCTGAGGCGACAACGCGCGTGCCAGGAGCGCCTCCACCTCTCCGAGCGCGCCCGCCGCCATCATGTCGTCGAAGCGGGCGTCGCACCGCTCGGCAAGCTCGGCCCGAGGAGGATCGATTATCTCAATGTGAAGGTCGTAATTGTCACGAAGGCCTCCCGGAGTCTCCGCCTGCCAGTCGGCGAGCGAGCGACCGCTCGATCGTCGGACTTCTAGCGCGCGCGCAAGACGCTGTGTGTCGTTCGGATGCAGGCGCGCCGCCATCGTCTCGTCTTCGGCACCTAGCGCGGCGGCAAGGTCGGCGGTCGATAGGGCGCGCACCGCTTCGCGGACGGCGGGGTCGACCTCGGGGATCGGTGCGATGCCATCGAGAAGCGCCGCGAAGTAAAGCCCGGTACCGCCTACGAGGATCGGCAAACGGTCCTCCGCATGCGCCGCCTCAATTTCGGCCTTGGCCATATCCGCCCATTGAGCGGCGGAACAGGGGTCCGCACCGTCGCGGACGCCGTAAAGCCGGTGCGGCGTGCGGGCTTCCTCCGCCTCGTCCGGCCGCGCCGACAGGATGTCGAGGTCGCGGTACAGCTGCGAGGCGTCCGCGTTGATAACGACGCCGTTCTCCTGCTCGGCGATCTCCAGCGCGCGCGCGCTCTTGCCGCCCGCCGTCGGGCCTGCAATGACGACCAGCCTCCGTTTCCGGAAAGCCCTGCCCATGTTCTCCGTCACTCTTGTCGGCACGCCGCATCTATCGGCGGCCTCGCTTGCGCTGGCCAGCGAAAAGGTCGGCGGAACGGGCGAACGCTGGCTGGTCGACGATCGCGTCGCCCGCTTCGAAACGGTTCGAGCCGATCTGAGCGAGCTGGAAGATGCGCTTCCGGACGTCGACGTTTTTGTCCGAGCGAACGATGCACCGCAGCCAAAGCTGTTCGTCGCCGATATGGACTCGACGATGATCACGGTCGAGTGCATCGACGAACTCGCCGACTATGCCGGGCTGAAAGCGGAAGTGCAGGCTGTGACCGAGGCGGCGATGCGCGGCGAACTCGATTTCGAAGCGGCGCTGCGTGAGCGCGTCGCGTTATTGAAGGGCTTGCCGGAAACCACACTTGCGGACTGCCTGCGAGAGCGCGTCACCTATACGCCCGGCGCGAAAGACCTGATCGCGCATCTTTCGAAGTTGGGCGTGCGAACAATCCTTGTTTCCGGCGGCTTCACGGCTTTCGCAGCACCGGTCGGGACAGCACTCGGCTTCGATCGCGTCGTTGCGAACATACTCGAAATCGCGGATGGACGACTGACGGGCGGTCTGGCGGGGCCGGTCGTGGATGCAGAGACCAAGCGCCGCGTGCTCCTCGAGGAAGCGAGCTCGCTCGGCATCGAAACTGATGAAGTGATCGCCATCGGCGACGGGGCGAACGACATTGAGATGGTGCGCGCGGCGGGCTTCGGTATCGCCTATCGCGCAAAACCTGCGCTCGCCGAAGTCGCCGACGCACGGATCAGAAACGGCGACCTCTCCGTCCTGATTGCCGCGCTACAATAGCGTTTGTAGCTCGCCGCGGAATTTGACGGCAAAGCGGTCGGTCATGCCGGCGATGAAGTCGCCGATGTGGCGCGCGCGGGCCGGCTCGTCGTCCGGCAGCGTCCGTTCCCAGCTTTCGGGCAACCGCTTTGGATTCCCGTGCAAGTCGGTGAACAGGTTCGCAACGACCGCGGCCGACGGCTCCCGCACGCGGCGACTGGCCGGGTGCAGGTACATGTTCTTGTAGAGAAAGCCCTTCAGCTCACGCTCTTGCCGCGCCATGCCATCCGAGAAGGAAACCAATTGCCGACCCGCGGCGCGCACGTCGTCCGCGCTTTTCGGCTTCAGTTCGCCGAGATTGCGGCGCGTCGTTTCGAGCACATCCTCAACCATGACGCCGATTTGCCGCCTGACCATTTCGGACGCCTGACGGTCCGGCGCGGCGTTGGGATAGCGGGCTAAAACGGCCGCTCTATTCTCTGCGACGAAGGGGACGGATACCGCGCTGTCCATGCCGAACAGCCCGGCGCGGAGGCCATCGTCGAGATCGTGATTATCATAGGCGATATCGTCCGAGATCGCTGCCACCTGCGCCTCCAGGCTCGCATGGGTAGAGAGCGCCAGGCGGTTGGCCGCGTCAACCTCGGCGAGCGCCCAGCCCGGGTCGGCGACAGGACCATTATGTTTCGCAAGACCCTCAAGCGTTTCCCAACTGAGGTTCAGCCCGTCATGGGCGGCATAGCTCTGCTCGAGCCGTGTCACCACGCGTAGCGTGTGGCCGTTGTGATCGAAGCCGCCATAATCTTGCATTGCCGCGTCCAGTGCGTCTTCGCCCACATGGCCGAAGGGCGGATGGCCGAGATCGTGGGCGAGGCAGAGCGCCTCGGTCAGCCCCTCGTGCAGACCGAGCGCCTTCGCCATCACGCGCCCGATTTGCGCGACCTCCAGACTATGCGTCAGCCGTGTTCGGAAATGGTCGCCATCGGGCGCGACGAAGACCTGAGTCTTGTGCTTCAGGCGGCGAAAGGCGGTCGCATGAACTATGCGGTCCCGGTCCCGGTCGAAGGCATCGCGCAGCGCCGACGGCTCGGTGGGATAACGGCGCCCGCGCGAAGCGTCCGGGTTGGAAGCGAAAATGGCGCGGGTCATGCGAAGGGCTCTAGGGGCGGCGCCTCGCCCTGACAAACTTGCGACGCTGATTTCATTCCGCCAATGAAATGTTTAGAAGATGACCGCGCCCTTGGATCTTTTCGCTGAGTTCGACGCCCTTCGCGGTGCGCGCCCTTATCATGTCCTGCCCGACGGCGTTGCGACGATGACCGAACAGGTGGACCGGCTCGACCTGATCGAGATGCTGGCGGAGCGGCTGCCGGAAAGCTTCGCGATCAGCGGCCTCCCGCGTGAATTTCGCCCGCTGATCGAGGATGTCGTGCCGGACATCCTGTCTTGGTGGCGCGATGCCGTGTCGTCATCGACAGCGTCTCATAATCTGTTCGCGAAGGATGTGGCGATCCTGACCGTCAGGATGATTCTGTCGAACGGGCGTCTGCTGGATCCATGGGGCGCGCTCGGTTTCTCCTTTTTCGGAAAGCTGAAGCCTCTCGACGCGGCGCGGCTGGGCCTCCATTTCGCGAAAACCGGCGGCGGCAAAGATCCGATCGCGGAGGTTCATCTGCACCAGCGCTTCGGGCGGCATTTCGCGGGCGGTGGCAAGTTCGAGGAGTTTCTGTCTCTTGCCGGCGCGCTCGCGAAACATGACCCGCGCATCGGCGGCCTGATCGCCGGCGGCTGGTTCTTCGACCCGCGAGCGATCGCGCTCAGCGACAATCTCTCCTTCCTGAGGCAGGTTGAAGGCGCGGCCTATTTTGCCGAGTCAGGCAAGGCAGCGGACGCCGTCGTCGCCCAGGCGATCAGCACCTCCGAAAGGCGGCGGGCCGCCTATGACGACGGGACATATGTACCGACGATGCACTGGATGGTCATCGGGCGCTCGGACCTTTTGAAACCCCCTTACGACAACCGCACCCTGCTGAGCCGATAGGGAGTGTTCTGGAGCCCAAGCTCGCGATAGAGCGATCTCCAAATCTTTGGGAGAGCGATATATGCAGAACGTGCTGGAACAGCTGGAGGCAAAACGGGACAGGGCGCGGCTGGGCGGCGGGCAGCGCCGGATCGACGCGCAGCATGCCAAGGGCAAGCTGACGGCGCGCGAGCGGCTGGACGTCCTCCTCGACCCGGGCAGTTTCGAGGAAATCGGCATGTTCGTCGAACATAACGCCACCGATTTCGGCATGGACGAGCAGGTCATTCCGGGCGACGGCGTCGTCACCGGCTCCGGCACGATCAACGGGCGGCTCGTCTATGTTTTCAGTCAGGACTTCACCGTCTTCGGCGGCGCGCTGTCGGAGCGTCATGCCGAAAAGATCTGCAACATCATGGACACGGCCATGAAGGTTGGCGCGCCGGTGATCGGTCTCAACGATTCCGGCGGTGCCCGAATTCAGGAAGGCGTCGCCTCCTTGGGCGGCTATGCCGAGGTCTTTCAGCGCAATGTGCTCGCCTCGGGCGTCGTGCCGCAAATCTCGCTGATCATGGGACCGTGCGCGGGCGGCGCGGTCTATTCGCCCGCCATGACCGACTTCATCATGATGGTGAAGGATTCGAGCTATATGTTCGTCACCGGCCCCGACGTCGTGAAGACGGTGACGAACGAGGTCGTGACGCAGGACGAACTGGGCGGGGCCGTCACGCATACGACGAAGTCGGGCGTTGCCGACCTGGCGCTGGAGAACGACATCGAGGCGCTGCTGCGCGCCCGCGACCTCGTCGATTTCCTGCCGCTGTCGAACCGCGAAGAGCCGCCGACGATGCCGACGATGGGTGACCTTGAGCCGGACATGAGTCTCGACACGCTGATCCCGGACAGCGCCAACAAGCCCTATGACATGCACGAGCTGATCCAGAAGACGTGCGACGAGGGCAGCTTCTTCGAATTGCAGCCCGCGCACGCCGCGAATATCATTACTGGCTTCGGCCGCGTCGAAGGCCACACGGTCGGCTTCGTCGCGAACCAGCCGATGGTGCAGGCGGGCGTCCTCGACATCAATTCATCGAAGAAGGCTGGCCGCTTCGTCCGCTTCTGCGACGCCTTCAACATCC
>JBAUIQ010000032.1:0-4528 GCA_049683075.1 Pacificimonas sp. | reverse complement strand
GCCGCTGCCCCAGCGCATGGATTTGGGCCAAGGGAAATTGCGGACGATGGCGGGGATCGCCTCGGCGAGGATGTCGGCCATGGCGCGGCCGGGGGTTTCGATCTTCGCGTAGTAGAAGCTGCCCTTTTTTTCCTCGCGCGCTTCGAGCTGGTCGCGCGTTACGCCCGCGCCGCGGAGGAATCCCTCGATCGCCTTGTCCGGCGCATCGGTGCGCGGACCGCGGCGCTCTTCGGAGGTGGCGGCCGTTTCCGACGGCAGATTGCGAGCGATTAGCGCGAGACGACGGGGCGTGGCGTGCGTTTCTAATGATGGCGCGTCGACGCCAGCATCTTTCAATTCCGCTTTGAACAGACGTTCGAGATCGGCGCAGGCTTTCGCCTGCATCCGCGCGGGGATCTCTTCGGAGCGGAGTTCGAGGAGGAAATCAGGCATGGGAAACTCCCCTCCCTCTGGGGAGGGGAGCTTTTGTTGCGCCACCAGCACAACTCATCATCCCGAGCGAAGTCGAGGGGCGCGGCAAAGAATATTGCAGCAACATCGCGCGGTCCCTCGACTTCGCTCGGGATGATGAAGATGAGCTGGCTGCAGGAATGACCGCCATCACGCGCTCCACTCCGGAAACTCGGCTTTCCAGGCGTCGTCGTTCTTCGCCATGTATGCCGTGCACGCGCCCTTCGCGAGGTCGCGGATGCGGCCGATATAGGCCTGGCGTTCGGCGACCGAGATGACGCCGCGGGCGTCCAAGAGGTTGAAGAGGTGGCTGGCGGCGATGGTCTGGTCGTAGGCGGGGAGCGGGAGCTGGGCCTCGATCAGCTTTTTGCATTCTTCCTGCGCGGTCTTGAACTCGGCGAAGAGCTTGTCCGTAGACGCCTGCTCGAAATTATAGGCGCTCTGCTGCTGTTCGTTGGCGAGGAAGACGTCGCGATACGAGACGCCGGCATCGTTATAGGCGATGTCGTAGATGCTATCGACGCCCTGGATATAGGTGGCGAGGCGTTCGAGACCGTAGGTTAGCTCGCCCGCGACCGGTTTGCAGTCATAGCCGCCGACCTGCTGGAAATAGGTGAACTGGGTCACCTCCATGCCGTCGCACCAGACCTCCCAGCCGAGGCCCCAGGCGCCGAGCGTCGGGCTTTCCCAGTCGTCCTCGACGAAGCGGATGTCGTGTTTCATGGCGTCGATGCCGATGGCCGCGAGGCTGTCGAGATAGAGCTGTTGGAGATCCGGCGGGCTGGGCTTCAGGATGACCTGAAACTGGTAATAATGCTGCAGCCGGTTGGGGTTCTCGCCATAGCGGCCATCGGTCGGGCGGCGGCACGGCTGGACATAGGCGGCGTTCCACGCCTCCGGCCCCAACGCGCGCAGCGTCGTCGCCGGGTGGAAGGTGCCCGCGCCCATTTCCTTGTCATAAGGCTGGAGAACGACGCAGCCGCGCGCCGACCAATAGCGCTGCAGCGTGAGGATGATGTCCTGGAAGGAAAGCGGGGTGGGCATTGCGGCGCGGGGATAGCGGTGGCCGTGGTGCGCCGCAACATGATCGTCGACCGGACTATATGAGGGCGCTACTCCGCCGCGATTGCGAGAGCGGATCGCCGCACCGTGACGGGCGTGCCGTTGAAAGCAGCGTTGCCGGTGACCGGGTCCATGCGCCGAGGGTCGGTGAGATCGTTGATGCTGACCCCGGCGTGGGCGGTGGCGACGCTGAGGTCAACGCCCTTCCGGTCGTGACCCCAGCCATGCGGGATCGAGATGGTGCCGGGCATGATGTCGTCGGTAATCTCTGCGGCGAGGGTGATGGTACCGACGCGGCTGGTGACCTCGACGTCGTCGCCGTCGGCGATGTTGCGGGCCTTGGCATCATCGGGGTGGATCATCGCGGTGCAGCGGTCGGGGCCTTTCACGAGGCGCTTACTATTGTGCAGCCAGCTGTTGTTCGAACGGACGTGGCGGCGGCCGATGAGGGCGAGGGCATCGGGTTCGCGGGCCTCGGCAAGTTCGGTGCGGAAAGCTGTGAGCTCTTCCCTGCAGAGGGGCGGCGCGGTGTGGATTAGCTTGTCGGACGTCGCGAGACGGTCCGGCAGGCGCGGTTGATGCGGACCGAGGTCGATGCCGTGCGGGTGCGCCTCCACCTCTGCCAGCGTCAGCTCGTGCGGACCTCGTTGGAGCGCCATGTCGAGGAAATCGCGCGGGTGGCGGGGGTTTGCGGCGCTGCCGCCCTTCGCCGTTTCGATGGCAGCAGCGAGCCCGGCGACGATCTCCCAGTCGGAGAGCTCGTCCTCGGCCTTCTCGAAGATCGGCGGCGAATAGCAGGCGTAGTTGCGGACCGCGAGCGGCCCGAGGGCAAGTGGATAGTGATCCTTCTGAAGCGGACCGCAGGGCGGCAGGATGTAATCGGCGTGGCGACTGGTTTCGGTCACGTACATGTCGATCGAGACCATCAGGTCGAGGGTTTCGAGCGCATCGTCGAGCTGCGTGCCGCCCGGCGCTGAGAGGACGGGGTTACCCGCAACGGTGACGAGCGCGCGGACCTGCCCCTCACCCGGCGTGATGATCTCCTCGGCGATCGTGGCGCTGGGGAATTCACCGATGCATTCGGGATGGTCGCCAATGCGGCTGCGGAAGCGGTCATAGGTGCCGGGGCCTGCAGAGCCCGCCAGATCGATGGCGGGGTTGGAGAACATGACGCCCCCTTCCCGGTCCATCGCGCCGATGGCGATGTTGAGGAGCTGGATCAGCCAGAGATTGAGCGTACCCCAGCGCTGCGTCGAAACGCCAATCCGGCCGTAGACGATGGCAGGGTCTTCGTCGCCAAGTTCCGCGGCAAGCGAGCGGATGTCGGCCTCCGGGATGCCGCAGTGCGCGGCGAGGTCGGCGAGGTCGAAGCGGCGGATCTCGTCCCAGATTGCGGGCCAGTCTTCGTCCAGCATGTCGGCGACGCGGCCCGGATCGACCAGCCCGGCTTCGTCTAGGGCGAGGAGAAGCCCGAGGAAGAAGGCCGGGTCGGTGCCGGGACGGATGAAGTGGTGCGCGTCGGCGATTTTCGCGGTCTCGGTTCGGCGTGGGTCGACGACCGTCAAGCGGCCGCCGCGCGCTTGCAACTCCTTGATGCGATTGCGGACGTCGGGAACGGTCCAGACGCTGCCGTTACTTGCCAGCGGATTGCCGCCGACGATCAGCATCGATTGCGTGCGGTCGATGTCTGGGATCGGGAACAGCGCATTATGGCCGTACATCCACATCTGAACGAGCTGGTGCGGGATCTGGTCGAGGGTCGAGGCAGAATAGATGCCCTTGACGCCCAGCGCCTTTCGAAGCGCGCGCGTTTGCGTGCCGACGCTGTAATTATGTGCAGTCGGATTGCCGATGTAGAGCGCGGGCTGCGCGCCGCCGAGGGCCGCAAAGCGCGCGCCGATTTCGCGAAACGCCTGGTCCCAGCCAATGCTTTCCCAGCCCGACGCGGCTTTCTTTTGCGGCAGGCGCAGCCTGTCGGGATCGTATTGCAGGTCCTGCAGCGCTGTCGCCTTCGGGCAGATATGGCCGCGCGACAGGACGTGGTCGGGGTCACCCTTGATGGAGAGGATGTCCTCGCACTCGACCTCGATGAGGACGCCGCAATTCGCCTCGCAGATATGGCATGTGCGCGTATGGACGGTCGGCATGGCGGGTCTCCCTGACGCGGCAAATAGTAATTGAAATTTTGGCGGTCCGAACCTATTCAATCGGCAACCCCGCGACGCGGCCACCCTGGAGGGCCCGTCAGAGCGGGGCTTTTGTGTTTGGAGAAACAAGATGAGCGAAGCGATGACCATCGCAGCGCAGACGCGCGACAAGGCGGGCAAGGGAGCCTCCCGCGCGATCCGGCGTGAGGGGCGTGTCCCCGCGGTAATTTACGGCGACAAGCAGGATGCGATCAGCGTCCATGTCGAGGAAAAGGCACTCCGCAAGATGCTGTCCACCGGCCAGATGCTGTCGAGCGTCGTCGAGGTCGAGGTCGAGGGCGGCGATACCCACCGCACCCTTCCCAAGGACGTCCAGTTCCACCCGGTGACGAGCCGGCCGCTGCACGTCGACTTCCTGCGCCTGCAAAAGGGTCAGAAGATCGACGTCGAGGTGCCGATGACCTTCACCGGCGAAGAGGAAAGCCCCGGCCTGGAGCGCGGCGGTGTTCTGAACGTCGTTCGCCACGTGATTACCGTGTCGTGCCGTCCGTCCCTTATTCCGGACGAGCTGACGCATTCGCTCGACGGTCTCGATATTGGCGACTCGGTCCATATCAGCGAGGTCAAGCTGCCCGACGGTGTGGAGGTCGATTATGGCGACCATGACTATACCGTCGCCACGATCGTCGCACCGTCCGCGCTGAAGTCCGAAGAGGACGAGGCCGAAGAGGATGGCGAGGAGACTGCCGCCGACGAGGTCCCGACCACGGAAATGGGTCCGGACATCGACGCCAGCGAGATGGACGGCAAGGACGACTAGTCCCGCTCATTTTCGATTGTTTTGGGAGGGGACGATGGCGCCAGCCATC
>JBAUIQ010000031.1:0-10387 GCA_049683075.1 Pacificimonas sp. | reverse complement strand
GTCGAATTCCTTGTCGATATCGACAGCGGCGCACCGGTGTTCATCGAGGCCAATGCCCGCTTGCAGGTCGAGCATACCGTTACCGAGGAAGTCTTCGGCGTCGATCTCGTCGCCGCGCAGCTTGCTATCGCGGATGGAAAGTCCCTCGCCGATATCGGCCTCGCCAAAGTACCTGCGTCGCGTGGCACCGCGATCCAGGCGCGGATCAATCTGGAGCGTTTTGCCACGGATGGCACAGTAAACGCAGAGACCGCGTCGGTCGCGCACTACCGCCCGCCCGGCGGTCCGGGTGTCCGGGTCGATGGTGTGTTGGCGGACGGCTACGCCGCGCACCCCGGCTTCGACACGCTCGCTGCAAAGCTGATCGTCCACGCGCCCGGCGGTATGGAGGCGGCCCGTGCGCGGTTGATACGGGCGCTAAAGGAATTCACGCTCGAAGGTCCGGACAGCAGTCTGCCGCTTCTTCGCCTGCTCACGGCGAAAGAGGAGCCCTTCGATGGCCGCGCATCCACAAGGTTCATCGACGAGCATCTTGTTGACCTGATGTCGAAACTGCCGACGCGACATAACGGCGATACTGCAAATACCGACGACCTCACCCTCACCGCCCCGATGGACGGCGTCGTAGGCCAACTTCTGGTCTCGCACGGCGACCCCGTCTGGGAAGGCCGCGCCGTCGCCATCGTGGAAGCCATGAAGATGGAGCACGAGGTTCGCGCGGCAGGAACCGGCCTCGTGGACGAGGTGATGGTCGAGGAAGGCGCCGTCGTCCGTACGGGCGCGCCGCTTTTCACCCTGACGGCGGCGGACGTGTCGAAGAGCGGGAACGTCATGACATCGGTAGAAGACCTGGATCACATCCGCCCCGAACTGGCCGAATTGAAAGACCGCAAGGGCGCCGGTCTAGACCAAACCCGCCCCGACGCCGTTGCCAAGCGTCACAGCCGCGGCAACCGCACGGCGCGCGAGAACATCGCCGACCTTTGCGATGCCGACAGCTTCGTAGAGTTTGGCAGCCTCGTCCTTGCGCCGCAGCGCGCGCGACGGTCGATGGACGACCTGATCGAGAATACGACCGGCGACGGCATGGTCTGCGGCATCGGCCATGTGAACGGCGACCGCTTCGGCCCCGAGCAAAGCCGCGTCATGGCGATGACCTACGATTATATGGTCCTCGCCGGGACGCAGGGCGGCATGAACCACTACAAGAAGGACCGCATGTTCGAGATCGCGCGCGAACAGCGGCTGCCCGTCGTGCTCTATGCCGAGGGCGGCGGCGGGCGGCCGGGCGACACCGACATGCCGAAGGTCGCGGGGCTTGATTGCCTTGCATTCAACTATTTCGCGAAGCTGTCCGCCCTCGCCCCCACGATCGGCATCGTCAATGGGCGCTGCTTTGCCGGTAACGCGGTGCTCGCAGGCTGCTGCGACGTCATCATTGCGACCGAGGACAGCAATCTCGGCCTCGGCGGCCCGGCAATGATCGAGGGTGGCGGCCTCGGCGTCTTCTCCCCGGACGAGGTCGGGCCGTCCGCCGTGCAATCGGCGAACGGCGTCATCGACATCCTCGTGAAGGACGAGGCCGAAGCGACGAAGGTCGCAAAGCAATATCTGTCCTACTTCCAGGGCGACATCGACCCCGGTCCCGCGCCCGACCCGCGCAAGCTGCGCTTTGCCATCCCTGAAAACCGCCTGCGCGTCTACGACATGCGCGCCCTGATTGATCGCGTCGCCGACGAGGGGTCGGTTCTCGAACTTAGGCGCGGCTGGGCGCCGGGCATGATAACCGCGCTCGTGCGCATCGACGGAAAGCCCGTCGGCCTGATCGCCAACGACCCGCGCCATCTCTCAGGCGCCATCGATGCCGAGGGCGCGGACAAGGCGGCGCGCTTCATGCAGCTTTGCGACGCTTACGACCTTCCCATCGTCACACTCGTCGACTGTCCTGGCTTCATGGTGGGGCCTGAGCATGAGGAGACTGCCATCGTCCGCCACGCCTGCCGCATGATGGTCGTGGGCGCGAACGTCGCCGTCCCCGTGATGTCGATCGTCGTTCGAAAAGGCTACGGCCTCGGCGCGCAGGCTATGACCGGCGGCAGCTTCAAGGCGAACCTGTTCACCGCCAGCTGGCCCACGGGCGAATTTGGCGGCATGGGCCTCGAGGGCGCGGTCAGGCTGGGCTTTCGCAAGGAGCTCGAAGCGATCGAGGACGAGACCGAACGCGCCGCCGCCTACGACAAGATGGTCGAGAAAATGTACGAGCGCGGCAAGGCTATCAGCATGGCAAGCCTTTTCGAGATCGACGAGGTCATCGACCCGGCCGACACACGCAAATGGATCCTCGCAGGACTCTCGACGCAGCCGCCCAAACCCGCTCGCACCGGCAAAAAGCGTCCCAACATCGACAGCTGGTAAACCTTAGCCGCGCTTCTTCCAGCCGCGCTCGTCCTGTGCCCAGTAGGTTAGCGTCATACCGTCCCGTGCCGTGAGCGCTTTCCAGTGATGCCGCGCGCGGGCAACGGCGTCGTCGTCATTGCCATCGAACAGATAGAGCACACGATCGAACCCGGCGTCGTCAGGCGGCAACTGTCCCGACATCGACATCAGGACCGCAGCTTTATTCGGACGCGCGAAATTGTTTGAGAGTAGAATCGGCTGCTCCGTATCATGCTCGTCACCGGCCCGCCCATGCGGCAGGAAGCTGGCTTGGTCGTACGTCCAGAGCCGCTCATCCACTTCCTCTGCGAGACGGTCGTCGACGGCATGCACCAGCACCCGCTGCCCCGCCTGATGCGCCTTGGCTGCCAGCCGCGGCAACACCGCGAGTGGCTCAGCGCGCGTGCAGTGATAGAAGCCGACGTCCATATAGCTTCAGGCACCTTATTCCAGGACATCCCGGACATATTGATCGAGCAGGCGGACGCCGTAACCGGTCGCACCCTTGTCGTGCAGTTTCATGGGCTTCGCCGCCCAGACCATCCCGGCAATGTCGAGATGCGCCCACTTTACGCCATCCTGCACGAAACGCTGCAGGAATTGCGCCGCCGTGATCGATCCCGCGTCCTTGCCGCCGACGTTCTTCACGTCGGCGATCTGACTGTCGATCTGGCGGTCATAAGCCTCGCCAATCGGCATCCGCCACAGCGCGTCACCGGACGTCTTCGCCGCGGCGAGAAGGTCCGTCGCCAGCCCATCGTCATTCGAAAAGACGCCCGCATGGTGATGGCCCAGCCCGACGATCATCGCGCCCGTCAGCGTCGCGAGATCGACGATGACGTCCGGCTTGTAGGTTTCCTGCGCCCACCACATCGCATCGCAAAGGACGAGGCGGCCTTCGGCGTCAGTATTGATCACCTCGATGGTCTGACCAGACATCGACGTGACGACGTCGCCCGGCCGCTGCGCCTTGCCATCGGGCATGTTCTCGACGAGCCCGCAGATGGCGACAACGCGCGCTTTCGCCTTGCGGCTGGCAAGCGCCACCATGAACCCGGCGACGGCGCCCGCGCCGCCCATGTCCCACTTCATGTCTTCCATGCCCGCGCCCGGCTTCAGGCTGATGCCGCCGGAATCGAAGGTGACGCCCTTGCCGACGAAGACATGGCTGACGTCCTTATCACCATCTGTCCCATCCCATTCCATGACAAGCAGGCGCGCGGGCTGTTCCGAGCCGAGCGACACGCCCAGCAAGGCAAGCATTCCCTTCTCGCGCATCTGGTCTTCATCGAGAACATCGATCTTCAGGCCGTCCAGCTTCAGCGCCTTCATCTTGTCGACGAATGATACGGGAAAGACTTCGTTCGGCGGCGCCGACACCAAGTCCTTGGTGAAGGCGACACCCTTCGCAACGCCTGCCAAATCGGACCAGCGGTCCGCAGCGCCTTGTCCACCGCCGACGATTTCAACGGTATCGAGACTGACGCGCTCCTTGTCCTTCATCGTCGTGCGGTAATGGTCGTAGGCATAGCTGCGCTGCTCCAGACCGAGCGCAAGATGCGCGGCGGCCTCGTCGAGCGGCAGACCGAGATCGTTCATCCCGCGCATATCTACAACGGCGCGCGTCGTTCCCGACCGGAATAGCTTCGCCGCGATCGCCGCTCCGATTTTTTCAAAGGCTGCCGCGTCCCCGCGCCCCTGCGCGCCTGTCCCCACCAAGAGGACGGACGTGGCATCCGTTCCCGCCAAACCGAACAGCTGCAAAGTCTTCCCCTGCCCGCCGTCGAACCGACCGTCCTTCGCCGCGCGCCTTAGCGCGCCATCGCTGGCCGCATCCACGTCCTGCGCGGCGTGCGACAGAACGATGTCCTTGGCGGCGAACAGAACAAGGGCCGCGCCGTCCGTCTTGGCGTCGGATACGAATTCGATTGTCATAAGAATTACAAACCTTCTTCTAACGTCATGGCGGCACGTCTATCCGGCGCGCCGTCCGAGACAAGCCGTGCTTTTGGCGGCCTGCGCGCGCTTGCCGCATGCCGATGCCGTCCTTAACAAGGCGCGCCCGGCCTCCGGAGTTCCCTCATCGCCTGCGTACCCGTCCGCCTGACCGCCATCTTGCTCGCCAGTGCTGCGGTGCCGTTCACGGCGTCGGCGCAGGTCGACGAGGAGGTGGACGCCGCCGCCGAGGATGTTGCGGCATCGGTCCGCGCCGTCGACACGGTGGACTTTGCGGCCGACATCATCGGCTTCGATCCGGATACCGATGTCGTCACGGCGAGTGGTGGCGTCGTCGTCGTCCGGGGGGATTATCGTCTGACCGCCGACGAGGTGGTTTACGACAGAGAGACCGGCATCGTCACTGCCCGGGGAAACGTGACCGTCAGCGACCCAGGCGGGAACGAGGTCTTCGCCACTGAAATTGAACTGTCGGACGATCTTCGCGACGGCGCCATCGAAAACCTGTTGCTCGTCCTTGAAAATGGAGGTCGGCTCGCGGCAACGAGCGGTGACCGGCTTGACGGCATCGCAACACTCGACCGCGCGGTCTATTCGCCCTGCGATGTTATCGATGGCGAAGGCTGCCCGAAGGAACCGCTCTGGCAGATCAAGGCTGAACAGATCACGCATGACGAGGCCGCTGGTCGTGTCCGTTATCGCAACGCGCGTTTCGAATTTCTCGGTGTTCCGCTCTTCTACGTGCCCGGCCTTTCGCACACTGACAGCGCCGAAAAGCGGGCATCGGGCCTTCTCGTCCCTGACCTCCGCATCGATCGGTCGACCGGCGTCTCGGTCGGTCAGCCCTATTTCATCGACCTTGGCAGCAATCGCGACCTGACGCTGTCGCCGACCGTCTATACGGAGGTAAACCCCTCCCTCGGCGCAGAATATCGGCAACTGACATCGCTCGGCCCGGTCCAGGTCGGCGGCATCGTTACCGTGTCGGATGTGCAGGAAAACCGCGTCGGAGAAGACGGCCCGGTCTCCATTGGCGACGAGCTTCGATATTATGTCTACGGCAACGGAACACTGCAGCATTCTTCGAATTGGCGGTCGACGTTCGGCATTCGCGTCACAAGCGACGACACGTTCCTGCGGCGCTACGACATCAGCCGCGACGATAACTTACGCAATTTCTACCGCGCCGAGCGAACCGATACGAACAGCTACTTTTCGATGGAGGGCTGGGCCTTCCAAGGTCTTCGCAGCACCGACGACCAGGGTCTCATTCCCGTCGCTCTTCCCATCGTCGACTTCCGCTACGACCCACAGGACAGGTTGGCGGGTGGCCGCCTGACCTTAGATGCATCGAGCGCCATCGTGACCCGGTTCGACGGCATGGACAATTACCGGCTTTCAGCGGGCGCGGAATGGAACCGCAGCCTGATCACGCCCTTCGGCCAGCGGATCACGGCCACCGCTATGGCTCGCACAGACCTTTATCGGACCGAAGATGCGAGCGCTGCGGAGTTCGACATCTATGCGGGCGAGAATGGCTGGCATGCGCGCGCCATTCCCGCCCTCGCACTCAACGCGGAATGGCCACTTGTTGGCCCGGCCTTCGGGGGGTCGCAGACTTTCGTCCCCCGTGTCCAGCTGAGCGCGTCACCCACCGGCCTCAACGACGACATCCCGAACGAGGACAGCCGCGCAGTCGATCTCGACACGACGAACCTCTTCGATATCAGCCGCTTTCCAGGCCACGACCGGTGGGAGGGCGGCGCGCGCATCACATACGGCGCAACATGGACGCTGAACCGCCCACGTTTCGAACTCGAGAGCGAATTCGGTCAAAGCTACCGGCTCGACGACCAGCCGATCCTCTTTCCCAAGGGAATTGGCCTCGACTCGAACTTCAGCGACTTCGTCGGACGAAACACGCTGCGCATCGGCCGCCGTTTCGACCTCACGCACAGTTTTCGTCTAGACAAGGACACCCTCGACTTTCGCCGCAACGAGATCGACCTGACAATTGGCGGGCGGCGCGATTATCTGCGTTTGGGCCATCTCCAACTCGACCGCGACATCGGCATTGAGGATCTCGCAGATCGCGAAGAGGTGCGTGCAGGCGGCCGGCTTCAACTGGCGCGTCATTGGTCGGCATATGGATCGATAATCATCGATCTGACTGATGAGGCGGAGGATCCGCTCAGCACGTCTGACGGCTTCGAGCCCATCCGTCACCGCATAGGCGTCACCTACGAGGACGAATGCTTCCGCTTCGGGCTTCGGTGGAAGCGCGACTATGTGTCAGACCGCGACTTCGAGCGGGGGAACAGTTTCAGCTTCAGCGTAGCGCTGAAGACGCTGGGCGGCCGACGCCGGTAACTGCGAAGCAACGACCCGCTCAGATGCGGTTCAGTACCGGAACGCGAAAAGGCTGACGAGGCGTTGGCGTCATGATAGAGGCTCCCAGCGAAACGACCAGACATTTGGCAGCGCGCGGCGCGCCGACAGGAAAGTTCGGAGTTATATCGATGAAATCGACGATGTTCGCACGGATGACGGGCGTGGCCTTGGGGGCGCTTGCGGCGCTGACGAGCGGCGCGACCGCGCAGGAAACCCGGATGGCCAATGTGCCGATCCTGTCCGACCTCGATCCTGCGCAGATTTCTCAGCTGATTGAGAACAGCGATCCTACCGTCCGGAAGGCGAATGCAATCGTGAATGGCGTGGTCGTCACTGATACGGACATCGATCAGCGACTGAACCTCGTCCTCGCTTCCAATCCGAACCGGGTCGAGGATGACGAGCGTCTGCGCCTGAAAATGCAGGTCATGCGCAACCTGATCGACGAGAAACTGCAGATTCAGGCCAGCTTCGAAAACGATATCGTCATCTCCCCGCAGGAGATCGACAATGCCTATGCCCGTGTCGCGCAGAACTTCAATCTGACGCCCGATCGGTTCGCGGACTATTTGAAGGAGCGCAATACGTCCGAGCGCGCCATTAAACAGCAGATCCATGCCGAACTGGCATGGTCGCGCCTACTTCGCCGTACGGTCGAGCCCTTCGTCAACGTCGGCGACGACGAGGTCGAAAACCTGATTGCCCGCCTCGAAGCTGCGAAGGGCACCGACGAATATCGCATCGCGGAAATGGTCTTCTTCACGACGCCGGAGACCGCGCCGCAAGTGATGCAGGAGGCGAACAACATCGTCGGACAGCTGCGCGAGGGGGCGTCCTTCGTCGCCTATGCACGCCAATATTCGCAGAGTTCGACGGCGACCATCGGCGGCGACCTTGGCTGGGTACGCCTTGAGCAGCTGCCAGCAGAACTGCGACCCATCGTCGAAAATCTGCCACAGGGTCAGATTACGAGCCCGGTTCAGGTTCCGGGAGCCATCGCCGTTTTGGCGCTTGTGGACAAGCGGCAGGTGCTGACCGCCGACGAAGGCGACACGATACTAAGTCTGAAGCAGATGACGGTGCCGATCGACCAAAGCCTTGACCAGTCGAGCGCCGAAACCTTCGTCGCCGGATTGCAAACGCGGGTCCAGTCAATGGGCGGCTGCGGCGGCGTCGAGGCGGTCGCGGCGGAATATGGCGGCGAGGTGACGACGAACGACCAGTTGCGCCTCGGCGACCTTCCCGATCAGATGCAACAGATCATGGGCCAGATGCAGACCGGCCAGTCGACGCCGCCTTTCGGCTCGATGGAAGACGGCATCAAGGTGCTAACGCTTTGTGGCCGCGAGGACCGGCAGATCGCCGCCGCGCCCGATTTTGATAACATGTATGCACAACTCGAGGAGCAGCGCGTCAATATGATGGCCCGCCGCTATCTCCGCGATCTTCGCCGCGATGCTATCATCGATTATCGCTAGGACGATCGCCGTGGGGGCAGAATGTCAGTAATTCAGCCCATCGCCGTGGCGCTCGGCGATCCGGCAGGCATCGGCGCAGAGGTTACGGCGAAGGCCTTTGCCGAGCGCCAATCGCGCGCGCTTCCGCCCTTCTTTGCGGTCGGCAGCCGCCGCGCGCTCGAAGCAGCGTGGAAGGGATCCATCGAAACGATCGATGCACCCGGAGACGCAGCATCGGTCTCGTCGAACGTTCTCCCATTGATCGAAGTCGAGCATGGAGAGGACATCCGCTTCGGCGAGCCGACGCTGGAAGGTGCCCGCTGTGCGCTCGACGCGCTTGAATTCGCCACCGGTCTGGTGCGGTCCAATGCAGCCGGCGCATTGGTCACCGCGCCCGTCTCGAAGGCACAACTTCACGCCATCGGTTTCAATCATCCGGGCCAGACGGAGTTCGTTGCGGAGCGTTGCGGCGTCAGCCGCGAAAACGTCGCCATGATGCTCGCCGGGCCAACGCTACGCTGCGTCCCCGTTACTATGCATGTCGGCCTGACCCGTGTGCCGGACCTCCTGACCGTCGATCTCATCGTGGCACGCATCCGCACGACCGCACGCGGCCTGACCCGCAACTTCGGCATTCAGCACCCCCGCATCGCGATTGCGGGTTTTAACCCGCACGCGGGCGAGTCCGGTCATATGGGCGATGAGGAAGATCGGCTCATCCGTCCGGCGATGGCTGCGCTGAAGGACGATCCCTTCACGCTGATTGGCCCCCTACCCGCCGACACCATGTTCCACGAGCGCGCCCGGAAAAACTACGACGCCGCCGTCTGCATGTATCACGACCAGGCGCTGATCCCCGTGAAGACTTTACACTTCGACGAGGGCGTGAACTTCACGCTCGGCCTGCCGATCGTCCGCACGAGCCCCGACCACGGCACGGCCTTCGATATAGCCGGCAAGAATGTCGCACGTCCCGATGCCATGGTGGCGGCACTGAATCTTGCGGCTCAGTGCGCGGAACGTCGGAAGCTTTACGAGGGGTGAGCGGCCAGACGCTCGACCTGCCTACACTTGGCGAAACCGTTGCCGCGCACGGTCTTGGCGCGAAAAAGGCTCTCGGACAGAATTTCCTGTTCGATCCGCAGCTTCTCGCGAAGATCGCCGCGGTCCCCGGCCCGCTCGATGGCCGGACTGTCTACGAAGTCGGCCCGGGCCCCGGCGGACTGACGCGCGCGCTCATCGATGCTGGAGCGACGGTGGTTGCGGTCGAGCGCGACCCTCGCTGCCTGCCGATCCTCGCAGAGCTTTCGGACGCCGCGCCCGGACGGCTCACGGTCGAGGAAGGCGATGCGCTCTCCATCGACGAGGCTGCAGGCTTTCCGGGCGGCGCTCACGTCGCGGCGAACCTGCCTTACAATGTCGGTACGGCCCTCCTGACCCGGTGGCTGAGCGCCGATCCGTGGCCGCCCTGGTGGCGCTCGCTGACACTGATGTTTCAGAAGGAAGTGGCCGAGCGGATCGTCGCCCAGCCGGGGACATCCGCCTATGGCCGTCTGTCGATCCTCGCCCAGTGGCGCAGTCGTCCGCGCATTGCGATGACGCTTCCGCCGGGCGCCTTCGTGCCTCAGCCGAAAGTCTCTTCGGCAGTTGTACACATCGTCCCCGCTGACGCGCCGGACGGCGTTCAACCTCGGAAGTTATCGGCCCTCACGGGCGCCGCCTTCGGTCAGCGACGCAAGATGCTGCGGGCATCATTGAAGAGTGTGGACGGCGCACTCGAAGCATTGGCAATCGCACATATCGATCCAACGCGGCGCGCAGAAACATTGAGTGTCGAGGAGTTCGTTACCGTCGCTCGATTGCTTTCCTAGCCGCCGCCTAGTTGGTCATCGGAGGTGTGGTCTCAGCGACCTCCGCCGCTTCCTCGCTTTCAATTGGCGGCGGGCCATTCTGGATCGCTACCAACAGTCGCTCGGCCTCTTCGCACTCGCGTGCGCAGAGGTCCCGAATGCGAGCCAGATTGACCCGCGCCCGCGCAGTCGCCCCCCGCTCGACCAAGGCCTCACCCTGTTCCTCGAGCGCGGTCAGGTTCATCGGGTCGATCGTCAGACCTTCGCGGTAGAATTTTACCGCGCGCCCCGGCAGGC